>CANQTZ010000029.1 GCA_947626865.1 uncultured Clostridia bacterium | reverse complement strand
ACAACTATGCTTAGTATTTATAAGCAACATAGATATTTACTAGATAGTGATAAAATATATCCAGAAGAAAAGCAAAAAATAGAAGATATTTTATTTTGCAGAGAAGATGAAAATACATTAAAAAATAGCGTAAAAGATTTAAGTGAATATTTAAGTAGACACTATGGCAGAACAGTAATGTTATTAATAGATGAATATGATGTACCATTACAAAAGGCTAATGTAGATGGATATTATAGCGAAGCAGTAGAATTTTTCAAAACATTTTATGGAATAACATTTAAAGATAATTCATACTTAGAAAAAACAGTAGTCACAGGAGTATCAAGAGTAGCAAAAGAAAGTATATTTAGTCGGAGCAAATAATTTTAAGGTATATACAGTATTAGATAACGAATTTAGTAGTGACTTTGGAATTACAGAAGAAGAAATGGAAAAAGTAATAAAAGATTTTGGAGTAGAAAAAGACAAAGAAGAAATAAAAAAATGGTATGATGGCTATGTAGTGGGAAATCAAAAGGGAATATATAATCCATGGAGTATATTAAATTATTTAGCGGATAGAGAACTAATGCCATATTGGGTAAATACAAGTTCAAATGATTTAATAAAATTAATTTTAAAAAATTCAAGCACAATAAAAGAAAAAATAGAAAGGCTATTGTTAGGTGAAACAATAGAAGTAAAAATAAACTTAGAAACAGTAATAGTTGGGATAGAGCAAAATGAAGATAATATATGGGGATTATTACTAGGTACAGGATATTTAAAGGTAATAGAAGTAGTAGATTTAGTAAAGAAAATATATAAAGTAGGTATTCCAAATTACGAAATCCAATACCTATTTGAAGAAATAATCGATGATTGGTTTAGAAACAAAGTAATGGGGAATGACCTAAATAGCATATTACAAGATTTAGTAGATTTAAAGATAAAAGAATTTAAAAAGAAATTTGAAGTATTAGTAAGGCAAATGTTTAGTTATATGGATGTAGGAGAAAATACGGCAGAAAACTTTTATCATGCATTTGTATTAGGAATGTTAGTGGGCTTAAAAGATACGTATTATATTAATTCTAATCGAGAATCAGGTTTTGGAAGATATGATATAATGTTAGAGCCAAAAGATAAAACAAAAAACAGTTTTATAATGGAGTTTAAAGTGTTAGAAGATGAGGAAGAAAAAACAATAGAAGAAACAATTGAAAATGCTAAAAAACAAATAGAAGAAAAGAAGTATGAAGAAAACTTAAAAGAAAGAGGATTTACAAATATAACAAAAATGATATTTGCATTTAAAGGAAAAGAAGTAAAAATGGAAGTATATTAATGTGTAGTTTTCAAAATAGATATGAAAGAACAATTTAGAAAAAATAATACAAACAAATTAAGAAGGGAGAAATATATGGATATTAATTATGAAAATATAATAAACAAGATATCAGAGAATGATATAAAAAAATTTGTATTACAAAAATTATATGTAGATAATAATTTTCAAAGTGAATTTAGAAGTCATTTTGCACAGCACTTCGAAAAAATGCCTAAAATAGTGTATGAAAAAAGAATAGAAGAAAGCATATTTTATGCGATAGGTAGAGAAGGTTTTATTCCATACGATGAGACTGATAGATTTTCTCGTCCTATGTATGATTATATAAACGAAGCGAGGAATTTAATCAGACATAACGAATATCAAATACCTTTTTGGATTGCAAGTATAATTCTAGAACATTTACCTGATTTGCCTATTGACGATTCTGATGGTACTACAAGCTATATAGAAAGTCTGTGTATAGAAGTTATAGAAGAAATATTGAAAAATTGTAAAGAAAAAGATATAAGGGAAGAAATATCTAAATGGATTACTAATTCAATTGAAAACAATACTTTGGAAGATTATTCTACAGGAATAGAAAAAATATTGAAAGAGGGGAATATATGAAGAAAAATATAATTATAATATCTATTTTTTTCATGTTATTAAATTTTAACATCGTCTTAGGTGCAGAAGACACAAATATTGATATAGCATCATCTAATAAAACTACAGCTATTGAACCGGGAATATATGAAATATATACATTAGTTGATGATACAAAAGTTATAAATATAGATAAATCTAGTAAATCAAGTGGAGCTAATGCTAATATATATGAAAGACTAAATCAAAATAATCAAAAATTCAAAATAGAAGTTGATGAAGATGGATATTATACTTTTACATGTATTAATTCTAACAAAGTACTTGATGTTCAAGGAGCAGGGAAAACCAATGGTACGAACGTATGGCAATATGAAACCAATAATACAGACGCACAAAAATGGAAAATTGTATCATCTGGTAATGGAACTTATAGTATTGTTTCAAAATTAAATGGTTTATATTTAGATGTATCAGGTGGAATAAATGCAAATGAAAGAAATATACAAGTATATCAAGGTAACAATTCAAAAGCTCAAAAATTCAAGTTTTCAAAGGTATTAGAAAAAACAGGAACTAGAACGATATCTGATGGAACATATTGGATTTATTCAAATGTTGCAAGTGATAGACTATTGGAAGTTCCAAATGTAGCAACTAATAACGAAGCAGTATTGAAAACTGCAAAAAATAATGGAAAAGCAAGTCAGAAATTCAAGATATCATATAATGGAGATGGTACATATTCAATCAAATTATCACATACAGGTAAAGCAGTTGATGTAAAAAGCGCAAGTGGAAAGAATTTTACCCCAGTACAACAGTATAGCTATAATAATACAGATGCTCAAAAGTGGATTATATTAAAAAATACAGATAATACTTACTCTATTATATCAAAATGTAATGGATTAGCATTGGATATACAAGGAGCAAGTACTTCAATAGGTGCTAGTGTGCAAACATATCACTTTAATGGTAGTAATGCTCAAAAATTTCAGTTTCAAATGTGTACACCAGAACAGGGAAAGCAAGAAATAGAAGATGGACTATATAGAATATTAACATTGCAAAATCAAAAGTTTGAAGTAAAATATATTGGTGATGGATATTATAAAATAATAGCAAAAAATTCAAACAAAGCTCTAACTGTAGAAAGTCAAAATCCAAGGATTGGAAGTGAGATAACACAGCAAGAAGATAGGGGCATAGATACACAAAAATGGATATTAAAAAAACAATCAGAAGGTGTTTATAGTCTTATATCCAAGTGTGGGAATTTGTATATAGATGTTGTTAATTCAAATGTACAAAATGGACAAAAATTAGTTTTGAAAGAGCAAACAGATTTATCTACACAACAATTTATATTTGTAAATGAAACTCCAAAAGATAAAATTACAATTATTCAAGATGGAATATATCAAATTACATCTTCAAGTGGAAAGGTATTAGATATTGCTTATGGCAGTTATGGTAACACAGCAAATGTGCAATTATGGAATAATGATAAAGTACAACAGCAAAAATTTCATATAACTAGAGTACAAAATACAAATTACTACAAAATAGTTGCTGTTCATTCTGCAAAAGCTTTAGATGTGCAATCTGGAGATGCTAATTTAGGTGCAAATGTTAATCAATATTCTGTAAATGGAACAGATAATCAATATTGGCTTTTTAAAGATTTAGGAAATGGATATTATAATATTATTTCAAAAGCCAATGGCTTATGTTTAGATGTAGCAAGTGGAGCAATTAATCAAAATGGCTCAAATGTACAATTATATTATGGGAATGGCACAAATGCACAAAAATTCAAACTTGTACCAATTAATATAATAAATAATAATACCTATGAAATTGAAACAAAATTAAACAGTAATATGATAATAGATGTATCAGGTGGCTCAAAACAAAATAGAGCAAATGTACAGATATGGACAGCAGATAATGTAGAACAACAAAAATTCACATTATCAGCATTAACAACAGATACATACAAAATAACAGCTAAACATTCAAATAAAGCTTTAACAATGGATATACAAACAAATAATGTTTATCAATCAGACTATGTAGGAAGCAATAATCAGCAATGGCAAATAAAAGAAGCAGGAGAAGGGTATTATACTTTGACTTGCAAAGCAAATGGAAAAAATTTAGATGTGTATAATGGAAGTGCTGTAAATGGTCAAAATGTATGGGGATTTTCTCCAAATGGGAGCAATGCTCAAAAATTTAGGTTTGTAACAGGTTCTAGAAACTTTTTTGAAGAAGGAACTTATGGAAGATCTGGCTTAGCAGTAAAAGGAGATTCTAGAGGTACAAATTTAAAATATTATAAATTCGGAAAAGGTTCTAAAAAATTATTTGCAACATTTTCAATTCATGGTTTTGAGGATTCATATAATAGAGATGGAGCAGAGTTGACATTTATTGCAGAACAATTTAAGAATTATTTACAAAACAATTTAGACTTTTCTATTATAAATAATTGGACAATTTATATTTTCCCTGACTTAAATCCAGATGGACAAAATTATGGCTGGACTAACAATGGACCAGGTAGAAATACATTATATAGCATGGCACCAGGCAATAAAGGAATAGATATGAATAGGAATTGGTCAGTAAGTTATAAAATGGAGAGAAGTGACAGAAATTATAATGGAACAGCAGCATTCCAAGCGTACGAAGCAAGAGATTTAAGAGACTTCATATTAAATCATCAAGGTAGCAAAAATATAGTTGTAGATATTCATGGGTGGCTTAATGAAACTATAGGAGATTATGGATTAGGTTCATATTATAGAAGTCAATTTAATTTACCAAAACATATATCTTCATATGGTTCAGGATATTTGGTTAACTGGGCAAGAACAGTAAGCAATACAAGATCTGTTTTAGTAGAACTTCCACAAGTTTGGGGACATGATCAAACAGTGAATTGGAATTATCCACAAAAATTTATTAATGCAACAATGCAGATGTTAAGGGAGAACTAAGAATTTATGAAGAAAAAAGTTATTTTAATAATAAGTATATTAGCTATTATTATCATTTTGTTTATTGTATTGAAAAATAAGCCAAATGATAATAATGTAGCTGAAAATACAATTGAAAAAAATGATGAAAATGTAATAGAAGAGATAAAAAGTCAAGTTAATGCAACAGGCAATACTTCTATATATCAAGTTGTAGAAGAATATGATGGAAGACAAATTATTCAGGTAAAGCCAAATGTTCAATTTGACACAGCATTTGCAGGAATATTGAAAGAAGGCGTGCCACAAGATAATGAAATCGAAAATTTGCTAAATAGTAGGCCAAATAAAAATGGAATATGGATTTCTAAAAATTCTAGAGAAAAATTTTTAGAGTTATTGAAAGAAAATAATATAGAAAACTATAAAATAAATGAAGATGGCTATTTAATGTCACAAGAAGAAAATAATTCGAGTGAAAACATACAAAAATTAAATAATGCAATAAAATCAGACAAATTATATATAATTGATATTAATGGAACATCATATATAAGAGATGATATATCAGGTGAAATTGTAGAATATCCTTTTGAAGAAATGGATCCATTTCAAGCAGTAGATGTTTACCAAAATGAAAGTAATATAATTATAGAAATTACTACAAATGAAATGCAGAAATTAGCTAAAGAGGAAATTTTAAAAGTAGTATTGCAAAATATGGAAATTTACTAAATTTTATGGTATAATATATATAGTTTGTAAAAAAAGGAGAAATTGTATGAAAAAAGATGAATCAATAAAATCTGTATTAAAAAAACTATATAACATATTAACCAGAAAGCAAAAAATATCATTTGGAATCATAGTAGCTATAATGATTATATCAGCAGGGTTAACTCAAATAACCCCAAAAGCAATTGGATGGTTAACAGATGACATTTTAACACAAAACGAAATAGCATTTTTAAAAGTAATACCATTCCTTATTTTGATTTTAGTTGTAAATGTTGCAAATGAAATAATAAAAATAGTCAGAAGAGTTATGGTAGAAGATACTGCAACAAGAACAGAAAAGCAAGCAAGAGGAATGGTAATAAAATCTTTATTAATGGCACCATTATCTTATTTTAGAGAAAATATGACAGGAAATATTCATGGAAGAATGAATAGATGTCTAGAAGGAACAGTAAAATTAGAAAAATTACTATTCATGGATTTTGCACCAGCTATATTTAATAGTATTGCAGCTATTATAACAATATTTATAACATTACCATTTATATTAGCTTTACCAATGATGCTTGTAATACCTATTGGAATATTTATAGTATTTAAACAAATAAGCAGTCAAAAAGGTATAAGAGTAGAATTACTAGAAAGCAAATCACAAATGGATGGCACAATTGTAGAATTAATAAATGGAATTGAAGTAATCAGAATTAGCGATAGTGTGGATTTTGAAACAAATAGATTTGACAATAAATCAGAATTTTTAAGAAAAAAAGAAATGAAACATCACAAAGCAATGGCTATGTATGACTGCTTAAAATTCATAAACCAAGCATTTTTTACTGTATTAATTATAGGAATATCAACATATCTTGCAACAAAAGGAATTATATCAGTAGGAGCTGTATTAACAGCATACCTATGTTTCAATCAATTAATTAAACCATTAGAAGAATTACATAGAATATTTGACGAATTATCTGAATGTACAGTACTTGCTACAGACTTTTTCAAGATGGTAGAAATACCAAATGACTTTTCTTATCGAGAAATATCAGAAAAAAAGGAAATAAAACCAATAGACCCTATTATAAAAATTCAAGACTTGATGTTTTACTATAACGAAGATAAAGACAAGGTTATCTTAAATAATTTCAATTTATCTGTAGAAAAAGGCATGTTTTTAGGAATAGCTGGACCAAGTGGATGCGGAAAATCGTCATTAATAAAATCAATATGTAAATTAGAAAAAGGATATGGAACAATTATCATAGATTCCAAAGACATAAACACGTTAAATAGGAAAGACATATCTGAATTAATTGCATTAGTACCTCAAAGTCCATTTTTAATAGCTGGAACAATTTATGAAAATATCTGTTATGGAATCGATAGAGAAGTTCCTATGCAAGAAGTAGAAGAAGCAGCAAAAAAAGCATATATTTACAATTATATAAATGAATTACCAGAAAAATTCAACTCTTTAATATCAGAAGGGGGAAACAACTTATCAGGTGGTCAAAGACAAAGAATAGCAATAGCAAGAATATTTTTAAGAAAACCAAAAATACTAATCTTAGATGAAGCAACATCTGCATTAGATAATACATCAGAAAAACACATTCAAACAGAAATAGAAAAATTACAAAAAGAAAATAACACAACAATAATATCAATAGCACATAGACTAACCACCTTAAAAAATTGTGACAAAATTATAGTTCTAAACAAGGGAAACATAGAAGAAAGCGGAAAATACAACGAATTAATTGAAAAAAATGGAATATTCAGCGATATGTATTATGGCAAACTAAAATGATGTCAGAATACATATTGAAAATAAGGAGGAATGAACAATGTACAAGAAAGTAGAATTAAAAAATGGCTTTGTAGGAATGGAAAAGGAAATAGCAAAAACATGGAAAGAAAAAGACATCATCAAAAAGAACTTTGCTATGAACGAAGGAAAAAGATATTTTACCTTTTATGATGGACCACCTACAGCCAATGGAAAGCCTCATGTGGGGCATATAGAAACTAGGGTTATGAAAGACATAATCCCAAGATACAAAGTAATGAAAGGATACAAAGTAATCCGTAAAGCAGGCTGGGATACACATGGACTTCCAGTTGAATTAGAAATCGAGAAAAAGCTAGGAATTTCAGGAAAAGAGCAAATTGAAGCTTATGGTGTAGAAAAATTTGTAAAAGAATGTAAAGATAGCGTGTTTAATTATGTTTCTATGTGGGAAGAAATGACGAACAAAGTGGGATTTTGGGTAGATATGGAAAATCCTTATGTAACATATCATAATGACTATATTGAGTCAGTATGGTGGGCTTTAAAACAAATGTGGGAAAAAGGGCTTTTATATGAAGGGCATAAAGTTATGCCATATTGTCCAAGATGTGGAACAGCACTTTCTTCTCATGAAGTAGCACAGCGGATATAAAGATGTAAAAGATTTAACCTGTATTGCTAAATTTAAAATAGTGGGGGAAGACAAATACATTTTAGCATGGACAACGACTCCATGGACTTTACCATCTAACTTAGCTCTTTGTGTAAATAAAGCTTACGAATATGTTGAAGTAAAAGCAAATATAGGAACAGATGAAGAACCACAATATGAAAACTATATTTTAGCAAAAGACCTATTAGAAAGTGTTTTGAAAGAAACACCTTATGAAATAATAAAAACATTTAAGGGAAAAGACTTACTTGGAGTTAAATATGAAAGATTAATGCCTTTCGGAGAAGTAGAACGGAAAAGCATTTGAAGTAATCCATGGGGACTATGTAAATTTAGAAGATGGTACAGGAATTGTTCATATTGCACCAGCTTATGGTGAAGATGATAGCTTTGTTTCTAAAGCAAACGGAATTACTTTTATCAATTTAGTTGATAAATCAGGAAAATTCGTAGCAGAAGTAGAACCATGGGCTGGAAGATTTGTTAGAGATTGTAATGAAGATATATGTAAATGGTTAAAAGAACAAAACAAACTATTTAGCAAAGAAAAGCATTTACACTCTTATCCACATTGTTGGAGATGTGATACACCACTTTTATATTATCCAAAAGAAAGTTGGTTTGTTGCAATGAGCAAACTAAGAGATGAATTAGTTGAAAATAACAACAAAGTAAACTGGTATCCAGATACAATTCGTACAGGAAGATTCGGAAAATTCTTAGAAAATGTAATTGACTGGGGAATTTCAAGAGATAGATATTGGGGAACACCACTACCTATTTGGGTATGTGAAGATGAAGAATGTGGCCATCATGAGTGTATTGGTTCTGTGCAAGAACTAAAAGAAAAAGGAATAAATGTACCAGATGACATTGAATTACATAAACCATATATTGACAAAGTAGAACTTAAATGTCCAAAATGCGGAAAGAAAATGCATAGAACAAAAGAAGTAATTGATTGTTGGTTTGACTCTGGTTCAATGCCTTTTGCACAATGGCATTATCCATTTGAAAATAAAGAAATGTTTGACAATAACTTCCCAGCAGGATTTATTTCTGAAGCAGTAGATCAAACAAGAGGATGGTTCTATACTTTAACAGCAGTTGGAACAGCATTATTTGGAAGAAGTCCATTTGAAAATTGTATTGTACTAGGTCATGTTTTAGATGAAAAAGGCCAAAAAATGTCAAAATCCAAAGGAAATGGCGTAGACCCAATGGAACTATTAGACACCGTAGGAGCAGATGCAACCAGATGGCATTTTTATACTTGCAGTAGTCCATGGCTTCCAACAAGACTAGGATTAAAAAATGTGCAAGAAACACAAAGAGGATTTTTAAGTACATTGTGGAATGTATATTCATTCTATGTTTTATATGCAGAAATTGATCAATTTAACCCATTAAAATATAGTGATTTTAAACCAACAAATATTATGGATAAATGGATAATTTCTAAACTAAATACCTTAATAAAAGAAGTAGATGAAAAATTAGAACATTATGACATAACATCAGCAGCAATACAAATCGAAAACTTTACAGACGAGTTATCAAACTGGTATGTACGAAGAAACAGAGAAAGATTTTGGATGCAAGAATTAACCGATGAAAAAATCGGCGCATATTGCACTTTATATAAAGTATTAACAACACTAATACAAGTATCTGCACCATTTGTACCTTTTATGGCAGACGAAATATATCAAAACCTAGTAGTAGGATTAGATAAAAATTCACCAGAAAGTGTACATCTATGCTTATGGCCTACAGTAGACGAAACAGCAATAAATCCAAAACTAGAAGAAGAAATGGATTTAGCATACAAAATTGTAAAATTAGGACGTAGCAGTAGAAATATGGCAAACATCAAAAATAGGCAACCACTATCAAAAATGCTTATTTCAATTGACACTTTACCAGAATATTATGCAGACATAGTAAAAGAAGAATTAAATGTAAAAGAAATAGAATTAGGAGCAGAAATGTCAGACTATGTCAATTTCGAAATTAAGCCAAACTTACCAGTATTAGGAAGAGAATATGGAAAATATATTCCAAAAATCAAAGAAGAAATTGCTAAAAGAAACCAGATGGATTTAGCCAATAAAGTAAAAAACGGAGGAACCGAATATATCGAAATTGACGACATACAAATAGGTTTAAATTCAGAAAATTTACTTATTATGATGCAAGGAAAAGAAGAATTTAGCTTTAGTGGGGAAGGCGAAATGGGAGTTGTATTAGACACACATATCACTCCAGAACTAAAAGAAGAAGGATTTGTTAGAGAAATCCTATCAAAAGTACAAAACATGAGAAAAGAAAAGGGCTTTGAAGTGTTAGACAACATCAATCTTTATGTAGCAAATAATAAAATGTTAGAAGACATTGTAAAAAAGAATGAAGAATTAATAAAACATGAAACACTAGCACTTAAAGTAATTTATGACGAAAACAGAAAATCATATACTGACACAAACATCAATGGAGAAAATTTACAAATAGACGTAGAATGTGTCAAAAAATAAAATATAAAAAAGAAGGGAAGTGAATAGATGCAATTTGACTTTTTAGACAAATTACATGAAATAGCAAAAGAAGTAAAAAATAAAGTAGATGAGCAAAATATTAA
This sequence comes from uncultured Clostridia bacterium, assembly GCA_947626865.1. Classification (GTDB taxonomy): domain Bacteria; phylum Bacillota; class Clostridia; order TANB77; family CAG-508; genus CAG-269. The sequence goes on along the minus strand of CANQTZ010000029.1, from coordinate 9,422 downwards.
TATAGAAGGAAGCGATATTACTCAAACAGAAGTAGATTTAGCTAAAAAACTAAATGCAATTGAAGAATTTAGTATTGATAGATTTGAAGATAATATAGCAGTCTTAGAAAATAGAGAAAGTGGAAAAACAGTACAAGTAGAAAGAAATAAATTACCAGATAATATTAAAGAAGGGGACATTTTAAAAAAAATAAATGGTAAATATATTTTAGATGAACAAAAAACTATAGAAGAAACAAATCGTATAAAAGATAAGATGAATAATTTATGGAACTAGAAATAGGGGGAGAAAAATGAGCAAAAGAAAAACGAAGAAAAACAAAATTATTGCAAGCATAATATCAGGAATAATTTTATTGATTTTAATTATTTTAGGAGCAAATGCTGAAGTATTAAATAAATTTAGTCAGGTAGCAGGCTTAAATGTTGCGTTTGAAGAAAGTAAACAAGAAGACGATAATAAAACAGAATTTATAGCAGATGATAACTTAAAAGTATATTTTATTGATGTTGGTCAGGCAGATAGCATATTAGTTATGAATGAAGACCAATCTATGCTAATAGATGCTGGAAATAATGAGGATGGAGAAGATGTAGTAAAATTTGTTAAAGATAAAGGAATACAAAAATTAAACTATGTCATTCGGAACACATCCTCACGAGGATCATATTGGGGGATTAGACAATGTAATTAATGAAGTAGAAGTGGAAAATGTCTATATGCCAAAAATAGAAACAACAACAAAGACTTTTGAAGATGTAATAAATGCTATATCTGCTAAAAATTTAACTGTAACAGCTCCTACCAAAGGTCAAACTTTCAATATAGGGGAGGCAAAATGCGAAGTAATGACAGATTCGATTTTGGACAAAGACAATTTGAATTTATCTTCCATTATTATTAGGTTAGAATTTGGAAATAATAGTTTTTTGTTTATGGGTGATGGCGAAACAGAAAATGAAAAAACAAGAGAGTGGCCAAAAACAGATGTATTAAAAGTCGGACATCATGGATCTAATACAAGTACAAGTCAAGAATTTTTAAATCAAGTTGCACCTCAATATGCTATTATAATGGCAGGGAAAGATAATAGCTATGGTTTGCCAAAAGCAAATATTTTAGAAAGATTGAAAAAAGCAAATGTAACATTATATAGAACAGATGAAAATGGTACAATAGAAATGACATCAGATGGAAATAAAATAAAATATAATGAAAATGCTTGACAGTTTACAATAATAAATGTAAAATATAATAGGAAAGAAAAAATATATTAATGCAAACCTATATATATTTTATTCGAACATTGAAAATTAAATAAGAAAGAGGTGTATGATTTGAACATTCTAATCATTATCGCCGCTGTCTTAATCTCGTTAGCAATAGGTATAGTAGCTGGAATAATATACCGTAAAAAAGTTGCAGAGTCTAAAATTCAAGGAGCAGAAAATGAAGCTCAAAGACTTATTGATTTAGCCAAAAAAGAAGCAGAAAATCTAAAAAAAGAAGAAATCTTCAAAGCAAAAGAAGAAATTATGAATAGTAGAAAAGAGTTAGATCAAGAGATTAAAGAAAGAAGAGGCGAAGTAAAAAAACAAGAAGCAAGATTGATTCAAAAAGAAGAAAACTTGGACAAGCGTACAGAAAATTTGGAGAAGAAAGAAAAAGAAGCACAAAGGGAAATGGAGGATATTGAAAGGCAAAAAGAAGAGATTACACAATTACTTGACCAAGAAATGGTAGAATTGCAAAAAATAGCATCTTTATCAAAAGAAGAAGCAAAAGCTCAAATATTATCTAAAATGGATAAAGAGTTAACAGCTGAAAAAGCAACTTTAATTCGTGAAAAAGAGCAAAAAGCAAAAGAAGATGCAATAAAAAATGCTAAAGAAATTTTAACATATGCCGTACAAAAATGTGCAGCAGACCATTCCCAAGAAACTACTGTATCAATTGTAACACTTCCAAATGACGATATGAAAGGAAGAATTATAGGAAGAGAAGGTAGAAATATAAAAGCACTTGAAACATTAACAGGCATCGATTTAATTATTGATGACACACCAGAAGCTGTCGTTTTATCAGGGTTTGATCCATTAAGAAGAGAGGTTGCAAAAATTGCTTTAGAAAAATTAATAGATGATGGAAGAATTCATCCAGCAAAAATTGAAGAAATGGTTGAAAAAGCAAAAGAAGAAGTAGATACAACCATAAAAGATGAAGGTGAAAGAGCAGTTCTAGAAACAGGAGTTATTGGACTTCATCCAGATGTTGTAAAATTGATTGGAAAATTAAAGTATAGAACAAGTTATGGTCAAAATGTATTAAATCATTCTATTGAAGTATCTAATTTAGCAAGAATTATGGCAGAAGAATTAGGTTTAGATCCAAAACTTGCAAGAAGAGCTGGACTTTTACATGATATTGGAAAAGCATTAGATCATGATATGGAAGGAACTCATGTTGAAATAGGAGTAGAAGTCCTTAAAAAATATAAGGAAAATCCTATTGTCATCAATGCAGTGGAAGCACATCATGGAGATGTAGAACCAAAAACATTAGAGGCAGTTTTAGTACAAGCTGCAGATGCAATATCAGCATCAAGACCAGGAGCTAGAAGAGAAACAGTAGAAGCATACATTAAAAGATTACAAAACTTAGAAGAAATAGCAGATTCTTTTGATGGAGTTGAAAAATCATTTGCAATACAAGCAGGACGCGAAATTAGAATTATGGTAAAACCTGAAAGAGTTTCAGATGATAAAATGACTATATTAGCAAGAGATGTTGCAAAAAGAATAGAAAACGAAATGGATTATCCAGGTCAAATAAAAGTAAATATAATTAGAGAAACTAGAGTAATTGATTATGCCAAATAAAAAAGTTGTGATTTTTATCACAACTTTTTTGAGGTTACCGGATAATAGTTTCAGGATGAGTGTGCCCCTGCAGTATAAGAATTTGAATGAAATGTCGAATGTGCATGGAGAAATTTTGATTTATTTTATGGTACTTGCTAATTTTGTAAAAGTGTAGTATTATAATAGCGAAAATTTAAAAGGAAAGAAGGAATAGAATGAAAGTTTTAGCAGTAGGAGATTTAGTTGGATTTTGCGGAATTCAAGAGTTAAAAAATAAATTACCTAAAATAAAAAAAGAAGAAAACATTGACTTTATTATAGTTAATGCTGAAAATGTAGCAGAAGGAATGGGCATAACACAAAAAAATTTTGATGATATTTTAAAAACTAAAATAGATGTTATAACTATGGGAAATCATACTTGGGGCAAAAAAGATATATTCAAATTCATTGACCATCCTAAATTAATAAGACCAGCTAATTATCCAAAAGGAGTAGTAGGAAAGGGATATAATATTTATACATGCAAAGATAAGAAAATTGCAGTTATTAATTTAATTGGTAGGGTAGATATTAATGTGCTTTCTGAAAATCCATTTATTATTGCAAAAGAATTAGTTGAAAAATTGAAGTCAGAAGTTGATATGATTTTTATAGATTTTCATGCAGAAGCAACAGCCGAAAAAATAGCAATGGGTTATTTTTTGGATGGAAAAGTTACAGCTATTTTTGGAACTCATACTCATGTACAAACTGCGGATGAAAGAATTTTGCCAGAAGGAACAGGTTATATTACTGATATTGGTATGACAGGGCCAAAACATTCTGTAATTGGAATGGATATAGGTGTATCTCTAAAAAGATTTGAAACAACTTTACCAGAAAGATATAAAATAGCCACAGGTGAAGGAATGTTAAATGGTGTTATTTTTGACATAGAGGAAAAAAATAATAAAGTAAAAAGTATAAAAAGATTATATTTATAGAAGGAAAATCTATAAATGTCGAAAGAAGCCAAATATTGCGATGATTTTTGTAAAAAATTTCCAAAAAGTACTTTACAAATATTTCCAGATATTGTAAAATATTAAACGTAAAAGTTGCAACAAAAAAATAAAATTATAGGAGGCAAAAGAAAATGGAAATTTTAAAAATTTCATCCAAATCAAACCCTAATTCAGTAGCAGGAGCAATTGCTGGATTAGTAAAAGAATCAAACAAGGCAGAAATGCAAGCAATTGGAGCAGGAGCACTAAATCAGGCAGTAAAAGCAGTGGCAATAGCAAGAGGATTTGTTGCACCAGCAGGCGTAGACTTGGTTTGTATACCAGCATTTGCAGAAGTAGAAGTGGAAGGAGAGGATAGAACTGGTATTAAACTAATAGTTGAGTCAAGAACTTAAAATCAAAAAATAATTGCAGGCTGTACTTTATAAGCAGCCTGTTTAGTAAAATTTTTTATCTAAATATCTTGAAAATTAATCCAATTTAAGGTATGATAGCAAGAGAAACAGAGGTGTGATATGAAATCAAATTGGATTAAATATATTTTTATTATTTTTATTATAATCATATTAATATTTTCCATTTTTATTATCAGAAAAGATGAAGAAGAAAAAAAATTAGAACTAGAGCAAACAAGCAAACAAGAAGAAAGAAATTTAGAATTAAAGTTGGGCATTGCTCGGGTTTGATACTATAAATCCTATTTTAAGCAATAACAAAAATGTACAAGACATATCAAAATTAATTTATGAACCATTGGTTAATATAACAACAGATTATAAAGCAGAACCTTGTTTAGCAACCGAGTGGGCCAAGCAAAGTGACAATTCATATTTAGTCAAATTAAGAGAAAATGTTATATGGTCAGATGGGCAAAGGTTTACATCAGAAGATGTTATATTTACTATGGATCGCCTGAAAGAGTTGCCTTCTGTGTATTCATATAATGTACAAAATGTAATTAGCATAGACAATATTGATGATTATACAGTAAAAATCAATTTAGATAAAGAAGTACCATTTTTTGAATATTATTTAACATTTCCAATTTTATCAAAATATTATTATGAAGCACAAGATTTTGCAAATACAGAGAAAAATAGTGCACCAATAGGAACTGGAAAATATAAAATTTCAGATGTTCAACCATCATATATAACATTAGAAAAAAATACAAGTTGGTGGAATAAAGAACAGGAATTTACTAATCAAAAAATCACAATCAATTTGTATTCTTCGATTGGTGAATTGTATAACAGTTTTAAAATTGGAAATATAGATTTAATATCAACTACAAATGAAAACTTACAAGATTATGTAGGAACCATAGGATACAGTTCAAAAGAATTAAAAGGTAGAGAACATACTTTTTTAGCATTAAATACTCAAAAATATTTCTTGTCTAAACAAGAAGTTAGAAAAGCAATCAGTTTTTCAATAGATAAAGAAAATATTGTTTCTAGCATATTTAATAATAAATGTTATACAAGTAGTTTTCCGTTAGATTATGGTAGTTGGCTAGCTCAAACACAAGATGCAAGTAGTGGGTATAATCTAGAGCAAGCAAAGCAAGTGTTAGCAGATGCTGGGTGGGTTTATCGTTCTGGTAGTTGGCAAAAAACAGAAAATTATAAAACTCAAAGTTTAGCACTTAATTTGTTAGTAAAAGCAAATGATGGAGCTAAAGTAGCAGTTGCTGAAAATATCAAACAACAATTAGCAAATCAAGGAATAATAATCAATATCCAGCAGGTGTCAGATGAACAATATAATGATAACATAAATTCAAGAAATTATGATATTGCTTTATGTACAGTTACATTGTCATTGAGTCCTGATTTAAGTACTTTTTATGGAGAAAATAATTTAGCTAATTTCACTACTGAAGAAATAACTAATATAATGAATGAAGTGAAAAATACAACAGATGAAAATGTTTTAAAAGAAAAATATGCAAGACTTGCAGAAATTAATAAATCAGAAAGTCCATATATAAGTTTATATAATAATAGATATATAGTAGCTTATAATTCAGGATTAGTAGGAGAAATAACGCCAAATTGGTTTAGCCCATTTTATGGAATACAAGGCTGGTATAAATAAAAATAAAAAAAGTCTTGACAAAACAAAAATTTGATATATAATAAGAAAAACAAACAAAAGTTTTTAAAAATTAAGGAGGAAATTATGGAAGAAAATACAGAAAAAAGAAAAGCATTAGAAGTAGCAATGAGCCAAATCGAAAAACAATTTGGAAAAGGCTCTGTAATGAGATTACGGAGAATTTAAAGCAATGGAAATAGAAGCAATACCAACAGGTGCTCTAAGCCTAGACATTGCATTAGGAATTGGTGGAGTTCCAAGAGGTAGAATTATAGAAATTTATGGACCAGAATCTTCTGGAAAAACAACATTAGCTTTGCACATTATTGCAGAAGCTCAAAAGATGGGAGGAGAAGTAGCATTTATTGATGCAGAACACGCATTAGATCCAGTATATTCTAAAAAATTAGGTGTAAATATTGATAATTTAATTGTTTCACAACCAGACACAGGAGAGCAAGCTTTAGAAATTACAGAAAGTTTGGTAAGAAGTGGAGCATTAGATGTAATAGTAGTTGACTCAGTCGCAGCTTTAGTACCAAAAGCAGAAATAGATGGCGATATGGGAGATTCTCACATGGGACTTCAAGCAAGACTTATGTCTCAGGCTTTAAGAAAATTAGCTGGAGCTATCAATAAATCAAAAACAGTTCTAATATTTATAAACCAATTAAGAGAAAAAATAGGAGTTATGTTTGGAAATCCAGAAACCACAACAGGAGGAAGAGCATTAAAATTTTATGCTTCTGTCAGAATGGACATAAGAAAAATAGAAAACATCAAACAAGATGGAGAATTCAAAGGAAGTCGTGTACGTGTTAAAATCGTCAAAAACAAAGTGGCACCACCATTTAGAGAAGCAGAATTTGACGTAGTATATGGCGAAGGAATTTCAAAAGCAGGTAATATTTTAGATATGGCAGTTAATTTAGATGTCATTTCAAAAGCTGGTTCATGGTTTAGTTATAATGGCGAAAGAATTGGTCAAGGTAGAGAAAATGTTAAAAAATACCTAATAGAGAATCCAGAAATATTAGAAGAAGTAGAAGCAAAAGTTAGACAAAACTTTGAAAAAGCCTTTGAGCAAAGCCTTGGCGAAGAACCAACATCAGTAGAAGAAGACGAAGAGGCAGAAGAATAAAATATTATAATAAACTGAAAGGTAAAAATAATAATGGAATTTATAATGGCACAAATAATTGGAATAATAGCTGCAGGATTAGCAATGCTAGCTGCACAAATGAAGGAGAAAAAGAAATATCTAATATTTTATGCAATGTCATATGTTTTCTTTGTAATTAATATGATATTATTAAAAGCATATGCTGGGGCATTAAATTGTGCAATACTAGCAATTTTAACACTTATTTCAACGAAATTTGAAAATAAAAAATTTCCAATTTTGTTAGCAGTATTTTTTGGAATAATAATACTTGTAGGAAATATCATAACATATAATAATATTTTTAGCTTTTTACCAGCAATAGCATCATATATATATTTGTTTATTTTATTATCCAAAAATATGAAAATTATAAGAAAATCAACAGTAGGATTAAGATTATTATGGGTAATATATGATTTTGTTGTAAAAGCCTATACAACATTTGTGTTAGATATAATTTCATTAATTTCATCACTAATTGCTATTTATAGATTAGATATAAGGAAAAGACAATAAAAATAAAAAAGATAATAGAGAGGGAAAAATGTATACTGTAGAAGAATTTGATAAAGAAAAAACAAGAATATTAAAATATATTCTATATAAAAAAAGAACAGAACAAGAAATACGAAAAAAATTTGCTAGCACCGTAGAAGAAAACTTACTAGAAGACATAATAGAATATTTAAAACAAGCTAATTACATCAATGACAATGAATTTATAGAAAAAACTGTAAATAACTTCATAGCACTAAAAAATCTCTCTATAAAAGAAATAGAATATAAATTACTTTCAAAAGGAATAAATAAAAGCGACATAGAAAATTACATAGCAAAAAACGAAGAAGAATTAGAACAATACGAAATAAAATCAGCCCAAAACATTATATATAAAAAATCTATATCAATGGAAAACGAAGAAATAAAGCAATACCTACTAAAAAAAGGGTATAAAATGGACAGGATTAGTCAACTTTTTGACAACTAAAAAGAGGACTAACCTGTCCCAAAAAATACATCAATGTACCATCTGGGACAGGCACCAACGGTACATCGATGTATCATTAGTGCCTGTCCCAAACGGCACATCATAGAGAAAAAGGAGAAGAAAATGGCAATTTTAACATTAGAAACAAAGAAGTATGAAATTAAAATTAATAATTTTGAAGGACCACTTGATTTGCTGTGTCATTTGATAGACAAGAATAAGATGAATATTTATGATATTAATTTGAGTGAAATTACTGACCAGTATATTGATTTTTTGCAAGAGCAGGAGAGGTTGAATTTAGAAATTGCAAGTGAGTTTTTGGTGATGGCTTCTACGTTGTTGTATTTAAAATCTAAGAATTTGTTGCCAAAACAAGAAGAGGAGCAAGAGGAAGTTACTGAGGAAGAGTTAATTCGTAGAATTATTGAATATAAGAAGTTTAAGGAAATTAGTAAGGTTTTGAAACAAAATTATTTAGATTATTCTAATAGATATTTTAAGGTAGCAGAGGATATTGAATTGCCTACACAAAAATTAGAGGGAGATTATGAAAATACGGTTATTCCAGAGTTTTATAGAAATTTAATAAAAAGGAATAGTGTAAAGTTAAATAAAAATGCTAAGAATATAGAGAAAATAGCACTTACTGATAATTATACAGTGGCGAGTAAAGTGAAGGAAATGTTTAAGGTTTTGGTAAAACAGAAAAGATTTGTTTTTAATAAGTTGTTTTCTGTCCAAAAACATAATAGGCAAGAAGTTGTTACTGCTTTTTCTGGATTACTAGAGTTATCTAGAAGAAATAAAGTTGAGACAATGCAAGAAGAAATTTTTGGAGATATTACGGTACAAAAGGCAAATAAAATGAATTAGTAATTAATTAGTTACTATTCACAGCCAATAGACTTTGTATGTCAAAATATTAATATAGTATTTATTTGTAACTCCCAACTACATAACAGACTTTAATACAAAGTGGGTTAATAATTATATTTTTTTATAACTGCGTAAGCGACCAAACGAGCAGAGCGAGTGCGATTGGAGCAACTGACATACTAGTATTTTTCATTATGGAAGTTGCGACACACAAAGTTATGAAAAAATACAATTATTTAACCCACTTTATAAAAAGTCTGTAATTTGTTGGTCCCCCCGAATTGTTACAAATAAATACTATATTAATATTTTGACCATGTAAGTGTAAAACTGGCTGTGAATTGTAAGTGCGACTGTGTAGGTCGTTTAGATTAGTAGGTGGAAATCCTACCTAGAAAGATGAGCCCACATCACTAGTAAC
>CANQTZ010000028.1 GCA_947626865.1 uncultured Clostridia bacterium | reverse complement strand
TAAATTTCGTAACAAACCGAGACATGTAATGAAAATCTTATACTACAAAGGCGCACTTACCCTAAAAACATTATCCGGAAATCTCCTTTGGTACATAATTCAAAAAAACTATTCCTTTTTCCTCAAATATATGGTATAATAGTATTAGTTAGTAATGTTAAGGAGGAATTTTTATGTGGCATATCTGGTTAATCATCGCAGGTGTTTGTTTAATTATTGAAGTTATAACAGTTGGTTTTTTAATTTTTTGGCTAGCAATTGGTGCTTTATTTGCTATGGTTGTTAGTTTTTTTACAGACAGTTTAATAATTCAGACTTCTGTATTTGTTATATCATCAGCATTGCTAATTTTTGTAACAAAACCTTTTGTAAAGAAATTTGTTAACAATAGAAATACTATTAAAACTAATGTGTATTCTTCTGTTGGTAAAAAGGGGATTGTGACTAAAGATATAAATTCTATTGATTCAACCGGTCAAATCAAAGTTGATGGTGAGCTTTGGTCTGCGACTGGATTTGAAAATATGAATATTAAGCAAGGTACAGAAGTTGAAATTAAAGAGATAAAAGGTGTTAAAGCAATTGTTGCACCAATTGAAAAATAATTTTTTTTAAAGGAGGTAAAGATTATGGTTTTTTTATTAGTTTTACTTGTTATTATTTTAGTTATAGCAGGTATGTCTATTAAAATCGTAAAACAATCTGAGGTGTACATTATTGAGCGACTTGGTAAATTTTATAAAGTTGCTGATGCTGGTCTTACTATCATTATTCCATTTTTTGACCATGTAAGAAGTGTTGTTAGTTTAAAACAACAAACTATGGATGTTCCACCTCAAGGCGTTATCACTAAAGATAATGTTACTATAACAATTGATACAGTTGTTTTCTATCAAATAACTGATCCTGCAAAAGCTGTATATGAAATTCAAAATTTGAAGAAAGGTATTGAATATCTTGCAATTACTACTATCCGTGATATTATTGGTAAAATGGATTTAGATGAAACTTTTAGTTCTCGTGATGGTATTAATACACAATTAAGAATTGTTCTTGATGAGGCAACTGATCGTTGGGGTTGTAAAATTGATAGAGTGGAAATTAAAGATATTACTCCACCTGCTGACATTCGTGATGCAATGGAAAAAGAAATGAATGCAGAAAGAAATAAAAGAGCTTTAATTCTTGAATCAGAAGCTCAAAGACAGTCAGATATCACTATTGCTGAAGGTAAAAAACAAGCTGCTATTTTAGAGGCTGAGGCTGATAAAGAATCTCGTATTCGTAGAGCTGCCGGTGAAGCACAAGCTATTAAAGAAGTTGCTGAAGCAAAGGCTAAAGAAATTCAAATGGTTTATGATGCTATGAAAAAGGCAGATCCAAATGATAAGTTAGTTCAATTAAAATCTTTAGAAGCTTTAGAAGAAGTTGCCAAAGGAGATGCAAATAAAGTATTTATTCCTTTTGAAGCAACTGGTGCATTAGGTGCCTTAGGAGCTATGAAGGAAGTTGTTACAGATGGCAAAAAACCTACTAAAAAATTGTCAGATACAAATACAGAAGAATAAAATACATTATGGACGGTAAACTAAATACCGTCCATTTTTTTGGTATACTACCAGCTAAGCCGGAGGATATTTATTATCCTTTCATACCTTCTTCAACTGCTACTGCAACTGCTACTGTTGCTCCTACCATTGGGTTATTTCCCATTCCAATTAATCCCATCATTTCTACGTGTGCTGGAACAGATGATGAACCTGCAAATTGTGCATCTGAGTGCATTCTTCCCATTGTGTCTGTCATTCCATAAGAAGCTGGGCCTGCTGCCATATTATCTGGATGAAGTGTTCTTCCTGTTCCTCCTCCACTTGCTACTGAGAAATATTTTTTTCCTTCTTGTGTTCTTTCTTTTTTGTAAGTTCCTGCTACTGGATGTTGGAATCTAGTTGGATTTGTTGAATTTCCTGTGATAGAAACATCAACATCTTCTAGCCACATAATAGCTACACCTTCTCTAACATCATTTGCTCCATAACATCTAACTTTACTTCTTTCTCCTTCTGAATATGCAATTTCTTCTACAACTTTTACTTTACCAGTAAAGAAATCAAATTCTGTTTTTACATAAGTAAATCCATTAATTCTTGAAATTACTTGTGCAGCATCTTTTCCAAGTCCATTTAAAATTACTCTTAATGGTTCTTTTCTTACTTTGTTAGCAGATTTTGCAATTCCAATTGCACCTTCTGCTGCTGCAAAAGATTCATGTCCTGCTAAAAAAGCAAAACATTTTGTATCTTCTGACAATAGCATAGAAGCTAAATTTCCATGTCCTAATCCAACTTTTCTGTCATCTGCAACTGACCCGGGTATACAAAAAGCTTGTAATCCTTCTCCTATTGCTTTTGCTGCATCAGAAGCTTTTTTGCAACCTTTTTTTACTGCAATTGCTGCCCCTAATGTATATGCCCAAGCTGCATTTTCAAAGCAAATTGGTTGTACTCCTTTTACAATTTCATAAGGATTAAATCCTTTTTCTTTGCATATTTCTAAGCTATTTTCAAAATCTTTGATTGCATATTTTTCCATAACTGGTTTTATTTGTTCTATTCTTCTTTCATAACTCTCAAATGTTACTGCCATTTTTATTCCTCCTCATTTTTCATTTTTTATCAAAATCTTAGATTCGTTCAATTTCATTTTGCAAATAAATCCTATTCTCTACTCTAACTACTTGAAATACATAAGATGTGTCCCTAATGCGACAAAAATGTCGAAAAAGAAACGTCCCCAATGCGACATTACTGTTCGCGTGGATCAATTTTTTTAACTGCTTCATCAAATCTTCCATAAGTTCCAGAAGCTTTTTCTATTGCTTCCATTGGATCAATTCCTTTTTTTATGTTTTGCATCATTTTTCCAATATGTACATATTTGTAGCCAATAATTTGGTCATCTTTGTCTAGTCCTAGTTCTACTATATAACCTTCTGTTAGATTTAAGTATCTTGGTCCTTTTAGGGAACTTGAGTAAATTGTTCCTACTTGTGATGTATGTCCTTTTCCTAGGTCTTCTAATCCTGCTCCTACTGGAAGTCCTCCTTCTGAAAATGCTGTTTGTGTTCTACCATATACAATTTGTAAGAATAATTCTCTCATTGCTGTATTTATTGCATCACATACTAAGTCTGTATTTAAGGCTTCTAATAGTGTTTTTCCTGTTAAGATTTCTCCTGCCATAGCAGCAGAATGTGTCATTCCACTACATCCTATTGTTTCAATTAATGCCTCTTGGATTATTCCTTCTTTTACATTTAAGGTTAATTTGCATGCTCCTTGTTGAGGTGCACACCAACCAATTCCATGTGTTAAACCTGATACGTCTTTAATTTCTTTTGCCTTTACCCATTTTCCTTCTTCTGGAATTGGTGCTGGTCCATGGTCTACTCCTTTACGAACTGTACACATTTCTTCTAATTCTTTTGAATACATCATTTTTATTGCTCCTTTCATTTCTTCTTTTTTTATTCTTCCTTTTTTTCTTTATCTTTTTGCTTTTTTAGGCGTTCTTGGGATGCTAAAATTTGATTTTTATATTTTATTTCTTTATTGTCATTGTCTTGTTTTTGTTCTGACTCTTGTTCTGACTTTTGTTCTGGCTCTTGCTCTTCCTCTCGATTATTTCCTGATGTACTATAAGCAATCACATTTTGTATATCACGAATATAGATACCAGCATCATAATGTTCTTTTCTTGATAAAGTTTTGGCTCCTAGAAAATATCTTCGTAAAATTTCCTTATCTTGTTTACTTACCTGTGTTTCTCCAATTCCTAAGTACTCATATCGCCATATAACATGCCTTTCATAGCTAGAAAAAACACTATGATTTAAATCTGTATAATCAAAGTCAATATGAAATCTTAAATTCTGTATTGAAAGTGTTAGATTGGTCCAAATTTCTGTATTGTTTGATTTTTGAAATTCCTGCCTTAATTCTTTTATTTGGGCATATAATAGTTGAACCAATCTAAAGTATTGATTTTCATCTAGGTTGAATTTAGATGGTATTTCATATACATTTACTGGTTTCTTTTTAAAGATACCTTTTGGAATATAATAGAAAAATAATTCTCCTTTTTTTCCTTCTTGATCTGGTTTATCAAGAACAGAGCTATACAGATACAACTTTTCCCATTTTTCTGGTATCATATAAAACAATTTTCTTTGTATTTCTTCATATATTTCTTTTATTCTTTTTGTATGATTTAACATATCCCTTTTATTCCTTATCTAATAAACTTATACCAGTCATTTCTTCTGGTTTTTCAAGATTCATCAAATCTAGCATAGTTGGTGCTAAATCTGCCAATTTTCCTCCTGATTTTAGTTTTAAGGCTTTGTTTGCACTTACTAATATCAATGGTACAGGATTTGTAGTATGTGCGGTATGTGGCTCTCCTGTACTATAATCAATCATTTGCTCTGCATTTCCATGATCTGCTGTAATTATCAAGTTTCCTTGTTTTTCTTCTACTAATTCTGATACTTTGCCTACACATTCATCTATGGTTTCTACTGCTTTTATAGCCGCTTCTAAACTTCCTGTGTGTCCTACCATATCAGTATTTGCATAATTTAATATGATGCAATCATATTTATCATTTTTTATTGCTTCTAATACCTTATCTGTTACTTCATAAGCACTCATTTCAGGCTTTTGGTCATACGTTTCTACCTTAGGAGATGGTACTAATATTCTATCTTCTCCGTCATATTGCTTTTCTTCTCCTCCATTGAAAAAGAAGGTTACATGTGCATATTTTTCTGTTTCTGCTATACGTAATTGTGTATATCCTTTTTTGCTGATATATTCGCCAAAAGTGTTTGGTAATGTTTCTTTTTTGAATGCTACTTTTACATTTGGCATAGTATCATCATAACTTGTGAAACATACAAAATATAAATCTAAATCTTTTCTAGTTTCAAATCCGTCAAAGTCTGGATCTACTAAAGCTCTTGTAATTTCTCTCGCCCTATCTGGTCTAAAGTTAAAAAATATTACAGAATCATGTTTTCCTATTGTTGCAATTGGTTCTTCTCCATTACATATAATTGTTGGTTCTATAAATTCATCAAATACCTCTTTTTGATACGAGTCTTCAATAGCTTTTATGGTATTTCCTGCTTTATTTCCTTCTCCATTTACTAAAGCATCATAACTTTTTTTGACTCTTTCCCATCTTTTGTCTCTGTCCATGCTATAAAATCTTCCTGATATACTTGCAATTTTGCCAATTCCTTTTTCTGCCATTTTTTCTTGTAATTTTATAACATAACTTTCAGCTGATGCTGGTGGAGTGTCTCTTCCGTCTAAGAAACAATGTACATATACATCTTCAAAATCTCTTCTTTTTGCCATTTCTAACAATCCATACAAATGACGATTATGGCTATGCACACCGCCATCTGATACTAATCCTAAAATGTGTAATTTTGAATTATATTTTTTACAATTTTCAATTGCAGATATAAATTCTGGATTTGTGAAAAAGTCTCCATCTTCAATGGATTTAGTTATTCTTGTTAATTCTTGATATACAATCCTTCCAGCCCCAATGTTGGTATGCCCTACTTCTGAATTTCCCATTTGGCCTTCTGGCAAACCAACATGTAATCCACTTGTATAAATTTTAGTATTTGGATATTTTTTCATTAGTTTATCTATATTAGGAGTTTTTGCAAGTTTAATAGCATTGCCATCTTTGTTTTCATTTTCGCCAAAACCATCTAATATCATTAGCATTGTTAGTTTATCTTTCATGTTTACCATCCTTTTCATTTTTTATTCTTAGCATTATTTGAAATTCACGATTTTGCTAAATTCATCTGCTTTAAGACTTGCTCCTCCAACTAAGCCTCCATCTATATCTGACATTTCAAATAATTCTTTGGCATTTGTACTCTTTACGCTTCCACCATATTGTATTATAACCTTCTGTGCTGTCTCTTGCCCATAGATTTCACTAATCTTTTCTCTAATTGCTTTTATACTATTATTTGCATCCTCTTTTGTTGCTGTTTTTCCTGTTCCTATAGCCCAAATTGGTTCATACGCAATTATAGTATTTTCAACTTGATTAGCATCTAATCCATCTAAAGCTAACTTAGTTTGATTTGTTATGATATCCTCTGTTTTGCCTGCTTCTCTTTCTTCTAAAGTCTCTCCTACACATACAATTGGCTTTAAATGATGTTTAAAAGCCATTTTAATTTTTTTATTTACAGTTTCATCTGTCTCATTAAAATACTGCCTTCTTTCAGAATGCCCTATAATAACATATTCTACATTAATAGACTCCAACATTCCGAGCAGAAACCTCACCTGTGTATGCTCCTGATTCTTCAAAATGCATATTTTGAGCGCCTATTTTTATATTTGTATTTTGTGCTGTCAATAGGCTATAAAATAAATCTGTATATGGTACACAGAGAACCACTTCATTTTCTGTATTCTTTACTAAAGGTGCTAAATCTTCAATAAACTTGATTGCTTCGTTTGGAAGCATATTCATTTTCCAATTTCCAGCAATTACTTTTTTCCTCATTTTTTACTCCTTTCTGTGTCGTATTGGGGCATGTCGCATTGGGGACGTTTCCTTTTGGACATTCTTGTCGTGTTGGGGACGTTTCTTTTCCGACATTTTTGTCGCATTGGGGACAGTGTCTCATTGGGGACGTTTCCTTTTCGACATTTTTGTCGCATAAGGGACACATCTTAAAATTTTAACTAATATACTATTATTAAAAAATATAATTTGGGTAACACATCTATTTTATTAAGATGTGTCCCTTATGCGACAAAAATGTCGAAAAGGAAACGTCCCCAATGAGACACTGTCCCCAATGCGACAAAAATGTCGGAAATGAAACGTCCCCAACACGACAAGAATGTCCAAAAGGAAACGTCCCCAATGAGACATGCCCCCGATACGACACTATTTATCCATTAGTGCTTCAATTCCTGGTAATTCTTTTCCTTCTAAGAATTTTAATGAAGCTCCTCCTCCTGTTGAAATATGTGTCATTTTGTCTTCTAGTCCTGCTTTTTTTACTGCTGCAGCTGAGTCTCCTCCACCAATGATGGTTATGCTATCTATTTCTGATAAGACTTTAGCTATGCTATTTGTTCCAATTGCAAATTGCTCAAATTCAAATAGTCCTAGAGGTCCATTCCATACTACTGTTTTTGCATTTTTTAATTCTTCTGTATATTCTTTTATTGACTCTGCTCCAATGTCAAAGCCTTCCCATCCTTCTGGAATTTCTGTGCATTTTACTGTTTTGCTTTCTGTATCTGGCTTAAATTCTTTTCCTATTTTTGTGTCAACTGGTAGCATTAGTTTTACGCCTTTTTCTTCTGCTTTTTTCATTAGGTCTCTTGCTAAATCTAATTTGTCTAATTCACAAATTGAGTTTCCAACTTCGTATCCTTGTGCCTTAAAGAATGTATATGCCATTCCTCCTCCAATTATTAATGTATCTACTTTTTCTATTAGGCTATCGATTACTCCTATTTTGTCAGAAACTTTTGCTCCTCCTAATATTGCTACAAATGGTTTTTGTGGATTTGATATAGCATTTCCTAAGAATTGTAATTCTTTTTCTACTAAGAATCCTGCTACTGCTGGTAAAAATTCTGCTACTCCTACAGTTGATGCATGTGCTCTATGTGCTGTTCCAAAAGCATCATTTACATATATTTCAGCCATACTTGCTAATTGTTTTGAAAATTCTTTGTCATTGTCTGTTTCTTCTTTATGAAATCTTACGTTTTCTAATAACATAATTTGTCCATTTTTTAGTTCTTTTGCTTTAGTTTTTGCGTCTTCTCCAATTACGTCATTTGCCATTATTACTTCTTGCCCTAATAATCTTGATAGTTCTTGTGCTACTGGTTTTAATGAAAATTCTGGTTTTACTTCTCCTTTTGGTCTTCCTAAGTGTGAACATAAGATTATTGCACAATCATTTTCTAATAAATATTTTATCGTTGGTAATGCCGCTACTATTCTTGTGTTGTCTGTAATTACTTTGTTTTCATCCATTGGTACGTTAAAGTCACAACGGGCTAATACTTTTTTTCCCTTCAAATCAATGTCTTTTACTGTTTTTTTGTTCATTTTTCATTCCTCCTAAAAATTAGTATTATCATTTTCTTTTCAGACAATACCATTTTATACTAAAAAAGAATACTTTTC
This sequence comes from uncultured Clostridia bacterium, assembly GCA_947626865.1. GTDB lineage: Bacteria > Bacillota > Clostridia > TANB77 > CAG-508 > CAG-269. Next base: position 12,133 of record CANQTZ010000028.1, on the reverse strand, counting down.
AAGTATTCTTCTAGTTTATTTTTAAAAAGTTGCCACAGCTTGTTACTAGTCAGTCTTAAAATTATATATGAAAAGTTTAATATACTACTCAACCCCAAATCTTGCTTTATCAATTTCATAATTGTTCATTACTTCTTCCTCTGATAAAGCTCTATCATATATTCTCACAGAATAAATTTTTCCATCTAAATAATTTCCTGGACATTCGTTTCTAATTGGATTTCCTCCTAAAACCATAATTGTATTACTTCCTGGATATTTAATTTCACCTTCTTGGAGTAATTCCTGTTTATTTCCGTTTGTATACAACTTTTGTATTTTTCCATCATAACTTCCTGATAAGCAATACTTTTTATTTATTTTATAATTTTCATTATGCGATAATACAGAATACGCATTATTAATACATGTTGACAAGCATATCTTTGACGACTGGCTTTGTATAGCATATCCTCCGCCTTCGACATTTGCTACAAAATTCATTTCTGGGTTTATAGTATCTAATTCTCCAACTACTTCCATTGTTACATTAGGATAATTCATTTCATATAATTTTACCCAATCATTTACACCATCAAAGTCCAAGTAATTTGCATTCCAACTATTTGTATCAAAATTTTGTAAAATACCATCATTCCCATTTCCACTTAAGTCTTTCCAAGTTGTTGCCGTACTACTATGTTTTTCATCTCCTTCTCCAGTATTATTAATAGCATCTAAATGTAACATTAGTCCACTTTCGACATATTTATTTTCCCAACCTGCAATCTCCGACAATGGCACAGTATAATCGCTATCATTAATAATAAAACTTTCTCCTTGTACTGTTCCATAATTTTTAGTTATAATTTCTATTAATTTGCTTTTATTAGGTGTTTTTCCCGTTTTTACTTTTTCTTCATATAAATCTGCTTCAATTTTTTCAATTATACTTTGCATTTGTGCTTGTGAGCCTCTTTCTTTAGTTTGCACAATAATTCCATTATGATCTTTAATAGAGCCTAATGTAATTGCTGATAAAATTAATAGTACTATGATAGTTACAATAAGTGCTATAATTGTAATTCCTTTTTCTTGTTTTATCATTTTGTATTCCTCCTTAGTATTTTTGTTTATTGTACATTAAATAATAATACTTTTCAAGTGTTTTTTGATTTTTTGATTAATTATTTGTTACAAGGTATTACTAAAAATTCTAAATTGCTTATTTTAATTGTTCTATTTCTTCTTGTGTTAAATTAGTTATTTGCTCTATTTCTTTAATAGACATTATTCTTATTATTTTTTTAGCGGATATATACCCGTTGTTATATATTCATATTCTTCATTTCAATATAAAGTTGTACGAAAACCTATGTTACTACTGTTGCTTGTAGTGTCTCCGAAATTCTCGATATGAGGCTGAACAGCCTGTACCACCGTTATAATAATCTCCTCTCATACTACAAGTTTTTTTTGTCTCATCTGTCGTCTTTTCTAGTGTCCATTCATATACGTTTCCTGCTATATCATATATATTCAATGCACTATTTCTTTCTGTTGCTCCTGTTGTTAATAATACTCCATTTTTTTCTTGTTCTGTAATTGCTGGCTTTGTGTATTCTCTTTTTACATCTTGAAAATTTTTTCCATTATCTTCTGAATACTTTCCTTTGGTAATAGTAAAAGTTACATTCTTGTAATTTCCCCAACTACTTGAGTTTGAATTTAATTGTTCTATTGTCTTTACTTTTTTTGTTTCTATATACTTCATTACTAAATCCCATTGTATTCCAAACATTAAACTACTTGTATAATTTTCCGAAGTTATCATTTTACTTGCTAATTCCTGTGCTTGACTACATGTTACCCAATTGTATGGATATGCTCCTTCTTTACATACTGGAATTTCTTTTATTGGATGTTCTTTAAAATATTCTTCATCTTTGGCTTCGTAACTTCTATAATTTTTATCTACTCCTTGTTCATATCCTACTTCATATTGCCCTATCCAAAAACCTCCGTTTTCATATACGCTTTTTAACATTTTATTTTTTAATTCATTATATTTTATTTCTGTTTCTATTCCACATTTGTCATGCCAAGTATCTTTCCACTCACGTCCCTGTCCTAACTTTCCTTTGGAATATTGCTCTGTGTATAATTTCAAATCATTATAAATTTTAGTATAATCACTCTCTTCAAATTCTGCAATATTTGTTGTTGCTGTTTTATATACTTCTTCCGTTTTTGGCACTTCTATCCATACATAACTATTTCCCTCGCTATCTACCATTACCAATCCCTCATCAATTGTGCTTTCTCCTTCTATTTTCGTTGGTGCAAATCCTGCTGGAATTTTTACTCCTTGAAATTCTGTTTCTTCGTCATTCATATTTGCTTCTATCATAGCTAATTCTCTTTGTTCTTCCTCTGATGCTGTTTCTGTTTCCTCTCTTGCTTTATTTGCTTTCGTTAGTATACCATTTTCCCCTGTTAATGTCGCAATGCTCACTGCTGCTAAGATTAGCAAAACTATTATAGTTATAACTAAGGCGATTAATGTTATTCCTCTTTCTTTTTTTACCTTCCTTTGTTCTTTTTTGTCAAAGTTTTTTAGCTTTTTTGTTTTTTTCATTTTTCTTTTCCCTTCCCTTTCTTTCGTTTCTATTATGTAATATTAGTATTACATAGTTATTTATATTTATACCACTTTTTTTTACTTTTGACAATAGTTTTTTCCTTTTTTCCAAATATTTTTTAATTGTAAAATATTAGTAATAAAATAATAAAAGTCGGTGCACACAATTTAATCCACTATACACAAAAAAATCTCATAGATTTCTCTACAAGATTTCGTTTTATTTGAAAAATTTTAGTTATAACTCCGTCCTCCATAAACATCCCTTAATAAAAGGTTATTGCTAAAAAATCCTCAAAACATCATTATAAGTAACATATAGCGACAATGTAATTAAAATAGCAAATCCTAACAATTGTATATTTATTTCTGTTTGTGGTTTCATTGGCTTTCTTCTAATTGCCTCTATTAACAAAATTAAAATTTTGCCACCATCTAAAGCTGGAATTGGTAGTAAATTAGTTACTCCCAAAGATAGCGAAATCAATGCCATCATTTCAAAAAATTCTCTAAAGCCATTAGTTTTTGCAACCACTTCAGAAATACCAACAGGTCCCATCATTTGGTCTACACCCACTCTGCCTGTAAATAGCTGTTTCAAATTATCTATAATAGACAATAAAAATTCTTGTGTTTGCATTCCTGCATAAATACAACGGTTAGCTAAAGTATCTTTGGCTGGTTGCAAATTGACTCCTAACAAATAAGTATATTCAATATCTGGCTTTAAACTAATTGGAATTTCTTCTTGCCCTCTTTTTACTACAAGTTCTATGGTGTCCCCTTCATTTTTATTGATTTCTTGCACAGCGGTATTTGTATCTTTTATCTTCGTTCCATTTACTTCTATCAATACATCATTTGCCTTAATACCTTGTCTTTCTGAACTACTATCCTTTTCTACTGCTACGATTTTGCATTTATCATCTAGGTAAATCCCTGTTATTTGATTCTCTACTGCTGATGGCTTTATTTTATATTCTAAAATTTCACCATTTCTATCAACTTTTAGTGGAATTTCATTTCCTTCTGATTGTTTTAGTGCTTCGTCTAAATCTTTTTTGCTGTTTATTTTTTGTGTTTGAACTTCTATTATTTTATCACCTGCTTGCAATCCAATTTCTTTGGCAACGTATCCGTCTAATACTTCTCCTACTTCGTTAGAAACATAGGTTCCTGATGAAGAGATTAATATAAAATAAACAATAATTGCAAAAATGATATTTACTGTAGCTCCTGCTACTACAATTGCCATTCTTTTGGGGATACTTGCTTTAGAAAAAGCTCTTGCATCATCTGAGCCTCCTTCTTCCCCTTCCATGCTATTGTAACCACCTAAAGGAATTAGCCTTAAAGTATATTTTGTTTCCTTACCTTGCTTTTGCCATATAGCTGGTCCAAAGCCAATTGCAAATTCATTTACTTTAACTTTGCAAAGTTTTGCGACTATAAAATGTCCTAATTCATGTATTGTAATTAAGACACCTAATAATATTATTATTTTTATTGCCGATATAAGAATAGTTATCAATTTATTCCTCCTGTAAATTTATTTCTATAATATAGTAAATAAACTATATGCAAATGGAGCTAAAAATATTAAGCTATCAATTCTGTCTAACATTCCACCATGACCTGGTATTAAATGACTATAGTCTTTGATGTCTACAAATCTTTTTATACTAGATGCTGCAAAGTCTCCTATTTGCCCAATTAAACTTAGTAAAATTCCAATTTCTGTTATAAATAAATAAGAATAATTCATTCCCCAGAAATTATTGGCTACATAAGTATAAATTAGCATTAATATTACTGCCCCAACTGTGCCACCTATACAACCTTCAATTGTTTTTTTAGGGCTTACTTTACTAAATTTGTGCTTTCCTATGCATTTTCCTACTATATAAGCAAATACATCTGTCCCCCATGCTGCAAATATTGCATACCATATTAATATCTTTCCATCTTTCATTCCATCGATAAATGCGACAAACATAATAAAAAATACTACATAAAAAATTCCTATAAATGTATATGCAATGTCTTTAAATGTTGTTTTCATGTCGGTTGCAATTACTTGTGCAAATAGAATTATTAAAATCGTCGGTACTGAGAGGGTTACTACTGTATCAAGGTATTCTTGTGGTACAATATGTATTAATGCAATGCTCAGGCAACTTGCATATCCTACCCATCTGACGGGTTTTGCTACTTTTTCTACTGCATTAAAATATTCGCTAATAGCTAGCACCGCTATTATTGCCAAAGCTATGTCTACTACTATTTTATTTCCTAGTAATAAAATAATTACTACTAAAGGAAATCCCAATAAACTTGTTGTGATTCTTTTTACATTCATATTTTTTTCCTTTCTTAGCTCGTTTATTTATTAGCCTGCACCAAATTTTCTATTTCTTTTTTGATATTCTGCAATTGCATAATCTAAATCTTTTTCACTAAAATCTGGCCAATTTTTTTCTATAAATAAAATTTCTGCATATATAGATTGCCATATTAAGAAACCACTTAGTCTTTTTTCCCCACTTGTACGAATAATTAAATCTGGATCTGGTTGTCCTTTGGTATATAAGTTGTTAGATATTAATTCTGGTGTAATCTCTTCTACTTCAATTTCTCCATTTTTTACTTTTTTAGCTATTTGCTTTGTTGCTTTTGTAATTTCGTCCCTTCCACCATAATTTAAGGCTATATTGAAGGTAACTCCTGTGTTGTTTTTTGTTCTTTCCATACAGTTTTGGATACTTTTTTGCATTTTGTCTGATAAAGCAGATATGTCTCCTAATATTTTTACTTTGATGTTTTCAGTATTTGCTCTTTTTGAATAATCGTCTAAATAATTTTGGAGTAACATCATTAGGGATTTTACTTCGTCTTCTGCTCTTTTCCAATTTTCTGTTGAAAAGGCATATACTGTTATGTATTTTAACCCTATTTTATTGCTATATCGAACAATTTTTTCTAAGGTTTTTGCTCCTTCCTTGTGTCCATAGCTAACTGGCTTTCCTTTGCTTTTCGCCCATCTTCTATTGCCATCCATAATAATTCCTATATGTGTTGGCATGTTTTTTTTGTTATCCATTTTTTCCTCCATTATTTATCTCGATTTTGTATATATAAAGCTAATTGTTTTAAAAATTCTGCTTTTTCGCCAAAATCTTCTAATTCTTTTATGGCTTCTTTTGTTATTTTATCTAAAATATTTTTTGCTCCTTGCAAACCATATTGAGATACATAAGTGCATTTTTCTAATTCTTTGTCATTTCCTACTGGCTTGCCAAGTATTTCTTCGTTTCCTTCTTCTGATAATATGTCGTCTTTTATTTGAAAAGCTAATCCTATTTTATTTGCATATTGTGTTACTTTTTCTAATTCCTGTGGCTCACAATCTGCAAGGATTGCACCTGCTCTTACGCAAAAGCGAAGTAATGCTGCTGTTTTGTTGTCATGTATGTATTGCAATTGTTCTTCTGTTATGGATAATCCTTCAAATTCTGTGTCGACGTATTCTCCTGCTATCATTCTGTCTGTTGCCTGTGCTAATTCATTAAATATTTTTAGCTTTGCTGGTAAATCTTCTGTTTTTTCGCTTTTTAGTAAATCTTGGCTAATTACAAGATATGCATTGTTGAAAAGTGCATCTCCTGCTAATATTGCTGTTGCTTCATTGAATTGTTTATGATTGGTTGGCTTTCCATGTCTGAAATCATCATTGTCAATGGCTGGTAAATCATCATGAATTAAAGAAAAACTGTGTAACATTTCAATTGCTACCGAGTATGGCATACATTTTTTTGCATCTTCTTTGAAAAGTTTATATGTTGCTATAATTAAAATTGCTCTTAATCGCTTTCCTCCTGCCATTAAACTATATTCCATAGCTGAGTTTAATATTTCTTCTTCGCATTTGTGCTTTCTTACGTAAGTATTTAATTCTTTGTTTATTTGCTCTTGATATTTTTTTAGTTCTTCTTTAAAATTCACTTTTGCCTACTCCTTTTTATCTTTTTATTATACTGACATAACTTCTTTTTCTTTTACTTCTAATATTTTGTCTATTTCTTCTATATTTTTGTCAGTAATTTTTTGGATTTCATTTTCTGCTTGTTTTAATTCATCTTCTGTCATTTCTCCTTCTTTTTGCATTCCTTTGGCTAAATCAATTCCTTCTCTTCTGATAGCACGTATTGCTACTTTAGCTTCTTCTGCCATTTTGCGTACATCTTTTACTATTTCTTTTCTTCTTTCTTCATTTAATTCAGGGAAAGCTAGTCTTATTACTTTTCCATCATTATTTGGGTTAATTCCAATATCTGATGCTAAAATTGCTTTTTCTATTTCTTTTAATACACTTACATCCCATGGTTGAATTACTATTAATCTTGCTTCTGGTACAGAAACTCCTGCTACTTGGTTGATTGGAGTTGGTGTTCCGTAATAGTCTATTTTTACTTTATTTAAAATTGCAGGATTTGCACGACCTGCTCTTACTTCTGCTAATTTTTCACTGAAAACATTAATTGATTTTTCCATTTTTTCTTTTATATTTGTATAATCCATAATTTTTTCTCTCCTCTTTTTATTTTATATAATTTTTTTATTTTATATAATCTTTTTATTTTATATGTTTTTTTTATTTTATATAATTTGGGGTTAAGCCCTAAGTTTATTCTCAATTTAAAATACTCTTGTTCCTATTTTTTCGCCTCTTACTGCTCTTACTATATTTTCTGGATCTGCTATTCCAAATACTAATAAAGGCATATTATTGTCTCTACACATTGCTGTTGCTGTTATATCCATTACTTTTAATTCTTTTTCTAATACTTCTTTATATGTTATTTCTTCATATCTAACAGCATTTGGATTTATTTTTGGATCATCAGAATAGACTGCATCAATTGCTTTTCCAAGTAAAATAACATCTGCATTAATTTCTGTTGCACGAAGTACAGCTGCTGTATCTGTTGTAAAATATGGATGTCCTGTACCGCAAGCAAATATAACTACTCTTCCTAAATCTAAATGTTTCTCTGCTTTTCTTTGAATAAATGGTTCTGCTATTTCTCTCATCTCGATTGCTGTTTGAAGTCTAGATGGTACCCCTCTTGCTTCTAATGCATCTTGCAGAGCTAAACCATTCATTGCAGTTGCTATAATTCCCATATAATCTGCTGTGGTTCTTTTCATTTGATGACCATTTCTGCCTCTCCAAAAATTGCCTGCTCCTACAACAATTCCGACTTGAACTCCCATATCTACAACTTCTTTTATTTTATCACATATTTTTCCTACTGTTTCTACATTTACTCCTGTCTTTTGTTCTCCTGCTAGCGCTTCTCCACTTAATTTTAATAATACTCTTTTATACTTTATTTCTGACAAGTGTTCCACTCTCCCTTAAAATATATTTTAGTTTAAGCTATTTTATCATAAAACAAAAAAAAATACAGCCCTTTTTTAATATTTTCTTAATTTTATAGTGTCGTATTGGGGACGTTTCATTTCCGACATTTTTGTCGCATTGGGGACATGTCGTATTGGGGACGTTTCTTTTCCGACATTTTTGTCGTATTAGGGACAGTGTCGCATTGGGGACGTTTCTTTTTCGACATTTTTGTCGCATTAGGGACACATCTTAACATCCTAATTTAATTTATGCAATATAATTGCTAATATAAATGATTATGTAATACGTCTATATGTTAAGATGTGTCCCTAATGCGACAAAAATGTCGAAAAAGAAACGTCCCCAATGCGACACTGTCCCCAATACGACAAAAATGTCGGAAAAGAAACGTCCCCAACACGACATGTCCCCAACACGACAAAAATGTCGGAAATGAAACGTCCCCAATGCGACACTATTTTAATTGATTCATAACTTCTTCTGCAAAGTTTTCTTCCTTTTTCTCGATTCCTTCGCCTTTTTCGAATCTTGCAAATTCTACAATTTCTGCATTTTCTTCTTGTAATAATTGGCTTACTTTTTTATTTGGATCTTTTACAAATGCTTGGTCTACTAAGCAAATTTCTTCATAGAATTTTCCAATTCTTCCTTGTACAATTTTTTCTGCTATTGCTTCTGGTTTTCCTTCATTCATGGTTTGTGCTTTTAAGATTTCCATTTCTTTGGCTACTCTTTCTTGTGGCACTTCGTCTTTTTTTACATATTCTGGTCTTGCTGCTGCAATTTGCATACAAATGTCTTTTGCAACTTCGCTGTTTCCTTTTTCCATGTTTACTAATACTGCTATTTTGCCATCTCCATGAATGTATTTTTCTACTAATCCATTTGATTCAAATCTTGTAAACCTTCTGATGTTGATGTTTTCTCCTATTGTTGCTATTTTTTCTACTAATACTTCTTGTACTGTTTTTCCTGCTACTTCAATTGATTCTTGTGCTAATAATTCCTCTACATCTTTTGGCTTTTTTTCTACTATTTGTTTTGATACATCCATAACGAATTTTTTGAATTCTTCGTTTTTAGCAACAAAGTCTGTTTCAGAGTTAACTTCTACAATTGCTCCTGTTTTTTTGTCGTCTGATATATATGCTTCTACTAATCCTTCTGCTGCAATTCTTCCAGATTTTTTAGCAGCTTTTGCAATTCCTCTTTCACGTAATAATTCTATTGCTTTTTCCATATCGCCATCTGTTTCTGTTAAAACTTTTTTGCAGTCCATCATTCCTGCACCTGTTTTTTCTCTTAAATCTTTAACTTGACTTGCTGTAACCATTTTTTTATTCCTCCTTTGATGTTTTTTGCCTATATGGCATTTTTTATTTTTTAATTGTTTTATTTTAATCTTGTTGTTCTTCCTTTTCTTCTTTCTCTTCTGGCTCTTGTTCTGTTTCCTCTGCCACTTCTACTACTTCTTCAATGCTTGTTGGTTCTTCTGATTGTTCTATCATTTCATCTTCTATTTGTGGTTCAAAGCTTTCACCTTGTTTTCCTTCGATAACTGCATTTGCTATAACATCTGCTATTAGTTTTACTGCTCTTATTGCATCATCATTTCCTGGTATTGGATAGTCTACTTCTTCTGGATTACAGTTTGTGTCTACTAATCCTACTACTGGGATTTCTAATTTTTTAGCTTCTAATACTGCAATTCTTTCTTTTTTTGGATCTACTAAGAATATAACACCTGGCAATTGATCCATTTCTTTAATTCCACCAAGGTTTCTTTCAAGTTTTTCCATTTCTTTTTTTAGTATGATTACTTCTTTTTTTGGTAATACATCAAATGTGCCATCTTCTTGCATAGTTTCTAAGTCTTTTAATCTTTGTATTCTTTTTTGGATGGTTCCAAAGTTTGTTAGAGTTCCTCCTAACCATCTTTGGTTAATGTAGAACATTCCACATTTTAATGCTGCTTCTTTCATACATTCTTGTGCTTGTTTTTTTGTTCCTACAAATAAAATTGTTTTTCCTTCTTCTGCTTGTTCTTTGATGAAGTTATATGCTTCATCTAATTTTTTTGATGTCTTTTGTAAATCGATGATGTGGATTCCATTTCTAGCTTGGAATATGTATTCTGCCATTTTAGGATCCCATCTTCTTGTTTGATGTCCAAAGTGAACACCTGCTTCTAGTAATTGTTTCATTGCAACTACTGCCATTTTTAATTCCTCCTTTTTTGTTTTGCTTCCACAAAGTTCTACGTTTTTTTGGACCCATAAGTTTTGGGCACTTCCTTTAAAACTCTCTTTGTGTGATTAATACGCATTTTATTGTACCATATCTTTCTAATAATTTCAAGTGTTTTTGTTCACTTTTTATTTGTAACGTTACTAGATAGTTACATAAGTTTTACATTTGTTTTCTGCATATTTTCTAGTTCTTCTTTACTTATTCCCGTAATTTCTTGTATATCCTTAATATTCATCTTTCTTTCTAATAGCTTTTGAGCTGTTTCTAACATTGCTTCTATTCTGCCATTTACTTTTCCTTCTTTTTTACTAACTGCTTTCGCTTCTTCTTTTTCCTTTTCCCAATCTAATAACATTTTTGTTAGTGGACTCATTCCTACCATCTCCTTCTCTTTTATTTTTTTTAATATTTTTTTACTATTTTCTTTTCCTATTTGTGGTACTACTATATTTTTTATAATTTGTGTTAATTCTTTTTTATCTTCTTCTCTTATGTTTTCTATTATTTTTATTATTTGTTCATTTAATTCTTCTTTGGTTTTACATTTTTCGATTATCATTCCTATTGCAAATAACCTTCTTTTTTGTAGTAATTCCTCAAAACTATAATTTTGTATTGCTATTAAATTATAGCCTAGATTTATTTTATATTCTCCATATAGTTTTGAATTGTATTGCTTTTCTCCAAAATTTGTTTTTGCATTCCATTTTTGGAAACCTGTATATATTACTGTTGGTACGATTATTGGATAAGTTTGCTCTATTCTTCCTTTTAGCATTATTTGTTCTATATATCCGCATTATTCTTTCAGGCATTTCTTTATCCACTGTGCTTTGATGTTCTAATAAAAAATATATTGGTTTATCTTTTAGTTTATATACAATATCTGAGTGCCTTTCTTGATATTTATTTGTTATAAAATCTGTATGGCATTGAGTTAAATTTTCTGGTTCTATTTTTTCTTTTATTTTTAAAAAGTTATTTATTAAGTCTGCCATTTCTTCCTTTTTTTCTAATATTTTCCTAAATATTTTATCATGTTTTTTGTCTATTTCCTTTACTTGTTTTTCATTATATCCACTTTCTTCTAAATATTTTGGAATTTCATACTTATATTCTGTACTTTCGTCCATTAAGCATGAATTTATTTGCATGTATTTTGCATATTCTTGATAGGTTATATATTTCACTTTATCACTCTTTTCTTTAATTATATTTTATTTTTATTTATTTGTCAATATTTATTTTTAAGTAAATAATAGTGCGTTTTTTTACTTTACCACTTCTCTTCTTATTTTATTTGTTACTGTCTTGAATTTTTTAGAAAAAAATTAATAGACTAAATTATTTTAAAATTGAATTAATTATGTTACTATAATAATATATTTTTCTCCTGTTGTCAATATTTTTTGATAAAATTCTTTTAATTGTTACTAGATGTAAAGGAGGATCAATTTATGACATACCCAGAATTAATTTGGCATTTGGTTGAAATGATACTTAAAGAAAAAGACAAAAATCTAGAAATCGACAAAGTCAAGCAAGACAGCAAAGCCGATGTCAAGAAACAAGATGAGGTCTAATTGACCGATTAGAGTGTATAGCACTACCACATTGCTGTACCTCTTTTTTATATAAAAAGGAACTAGATGCTACCACACACCTAGTTCGACCAATCTATGACATTTTTTCCACTTAATTAAGCTAAATATAGTATACTACATTTTTTAGTATATGTCAATTTTTTTTCAAATATTCCAGTAATTTACCCTCAAATTGAAAAAAAACAAATTTATTAATAATTTTATTAATTTTTTGTTTTTTTATTCTCTACC
>CANQTZ010000027.1 GCA_947626865.1 uncultured Clostridia bacterium | reverse complement strand
ACGATTATAGCATAGCAAATGGGGATAAATACCTTTTTTTGCTATGCTCATATTATTTCCTTACTGAACTGTAACTACAGGATAATGGTGTCATGGTGAGTGTAGCCCTGTAGTATAAGAATTTGAATGAAATGTCGAATGTGTCTGGAGAAATTTTAGAAATTCTATGCAATTTTATGGAAATAGTTCACGTACGTAGAAAGGGTGCCATAAAATAAATTAGAATTTCTTAAATTTCGTAATAAGCCGAGACATGTAATGAAAATCTTATACTACAGGGCTACACTCACCATGACACCATTATCCTGTAACATTTTTTGTTACTGGATTGTTACAATTCAGTAATAAAATGTGCCAAATAAGAAAGTTTAATATATTTTTTACTCATAACAATTCGGAGAACCAACAAGTTACAGACTTTTAATAAAGTTAGTTATAATTACTATTTTTCATAACTTTGTGTGTCGCAACTTCCATAATAAAAGAATACTAGTATGTAAGTTGCTCCAATCGCACTCGCTTCGCTCGTTTGGTCGCTTACGCAGTGATGAAAAATAGTAATTATAACTAACTTTTTATTAAAGGCTGTTATGCAGCCTAAGAGTTATGAGTAAAAAATATATTAAACTTTCTTATTGTAATTTGCTTTACTGAACTATAACACTGGATTATTGTTTTGTGTTATATGAAAATGTTTAAAATTTCTTTATTTGGAAACACTATTTTTGAGGTGACAATTTTGGGTATTAAAAAGAAAAATAATTTGAGAAAAATATGGGTAGTTATGACTTTATCAATCATATTATGGATTTTTGCCTTTTATTTATATACTACATATAAAAATATTGAAATAAATCCTTCAAATTATGAAACTAGAAGAATATCATCCACATTTCAAGAACAAACTGTGGAAGAAGCAAATGAAAATAGTCAAATGGTAGCAGATATAATTGAAGATACAACCAGAAAAGTTGTGGGGATTTCTAAATTAAAAAATGCAGGGAATAGTATTTTATCAAAAAGTACTGAAAGTGAATTGGGTTTAGGTACTGGAATAATTGTGACAGATAATGGTTATATACTTAGTAATGAACATGTAACAGGTGAAAAGTATAGTAAATGTTATATCACTTTAGAAAATGGCAATACTTACGATGGAACTGTGGCTTGGAGTGATAAAGATTTAGACTTGTCAATTACAAAAATCAATGCAAAAAATTTGTCATATGTAACTTTGTCAGATTCTGCTCAAATACGAGTTGGCGAAAGCGTATATGCTATACGGAAATCCTATACGGTTTCGAATTTAGAAGAACTGTTACATCTGGAATTATCAGTGCAAAAAATAGAACAATAAAAATAGAAGAAACAGATAATTCTTCTTATATGACAAATTTAATTCAAACCGATGCAACTATCAATCCTGGCAATAGTGGCGGTCCTTTAATATACCCAAATGGTGAAGTAATTGGCATTAACACCGTAAAAATATCATCTGCTGAAGGAATCGGATTCGCCATCCCTATCAACATTGTAAAACCAATTATCGAAAGCTTTAAAAACACTGAAAAATTTGAAGAAAGCAGTATCGGCATTTATGCCTACGATAAAGAAGTTATTCCGTACTTAAACAGCAACATCAACTTTGATAAAGGAATCTATGTAGCACAAATCACCAAAAACGGCCCTGCTGATAAAACCCAATTAAAAGAAGGAGACATTATTACAAGCATCGATGGCATAAACCTTAACACAATGAATGACTTAAGAGAATACATTTATACCAAATCCCCTAATGAGCAAGTATTATTAAAAATAACAAGAGGAAAAATTAATATGGAGGTTAGCATTACCTTAGGTAAAAAAGTCTAAGCATGTCGTTGTGAGATGTGCCGTTTGGGACAGGCACTAACGATACATCAATGTGTCATCTGGGACAGGCACCAGCGATACATCGGTGTGCTTTTTGGGACAGGTTAAAATATAGGAGAAGTATATAAATTTTTGATAAAATAATAACATATTTATTATAGGATGCTTAAATTAGTATTGTTGGCGTTTGAATTTATATACATTTTTATTTTTTAATCTCATTACAATATCATTTTAACCTGTCCCAAAAAGCACATTGATGTATCATTAGTGCCTGTCCCAGATGACACACCGATGTACCATTAGTGCCTGTCCCAAACGGCACATCACAAAAAGCATGCCAAATCTATTGACATTTTATCCCAAAAAACTATATAATTTGACTAGATGACTAGATTGATTTACTTTGTACTTTGGGCTTCGTACTATGGGCTTTGGGCTTTGTGCTTTGTACTTTGTAAGTCTGAAAGGGATGAATTTAAAATGGAAAAGGATGAAAAGGATGTTTATGATTTGACTAATCCACAGAGGTCTATTTGGATGACTGAGCAGTTTTATAATGATACTAATATTAATAATATTGTTGGTTGTATTAAGATTAATAAGAATGCTGATTTTCAGGCTTTGGAGAAGGCTTTTAATTGTTTTGTTATGAGGAATGAGGCTTTTAAGACGAAAATTGTTTTGGAGGGTTCTGTGCCTAAGCAGTTTTTTGATGATTTTGTTTATGAGAATATTGAGATTGTTGATATAAAGGATGATCTTCAGTTGTTGGAGTTTGAGGCTTCTTTTCCTAAGAAGACTATAGATGTTTTGAATAATAATAATTTTTTGTTTTTGACTAAGTTATTAAGATTGCCAGATGGTTCTGGCGTTTTGGTATTGACGGTACATCATTTGATTTCTGATGCTTGGACTATGTCTTTATATTTGGAAGAGATTTATGAGACTTATTATCAGTTAGTTGAGGGCAAAGAAGTTTCTTTAGATCCTAAGCCTTCTTATCGTGATTTTATTAAAGCTCAAAATGATTATATGAAGAGTGCTAAGTTTGAGAGGGATAGGGAATTTTGGCAAAAGGAATTTGAAGTTTTGCCGAATGTGATTTCTTTTAAAAATAATACTAAAGTTTCTATTCAGGCTAATCGAAAAATTTATACTTTTGATAAATCTATTGAAGAGAAGATTTTGACATTTTGCAAAGAGAATAATATATCTGATTATGTTTTTTTGCTTAGTATTTTTAGTATTTATTTTTCAAATATTTTTAATTGTGATAATTTTATACTAGGCAATCCTGTGTTAAATCGTTCGAATTATGCGGAAAAGCATACTGTTGGTATGTTTGTATCTATTATGCCTTTTATTGCTCAAGTTTCTAAAGATTTTTCTTTTATGGAATTAGCACATAACTTGGCTACGCAACAAAAGCAAATGTACCGCCATATTCGTTTTCCTTATCATGAAATACTCGATTTTGTTAGGAAAAAGCATGAATTTTCTGACCATTTATATGATATCGTTTTTTCTTATCAAAATACACCTATTCCAGCCTCTTGTAAGTGGCTACCAAACTATTCGCAAGCTGAATCTTTACAAATACATATTAAAAACTTAAACAAAGATAAAAATAACTTATCTATTCATTATGATTTCTTAACAGATTTATTTTCTGAAAATGATATTAAACTAATGCATGAACGTATTTTATATATTATATCTCAAGTTTTAGAAAATGCGAACGCCAAAATCAGTGAGCTAGAGATATTACCACCTTCTGAAAAGAAAAATTTGTTAAAAACTTTTAATGATACAAAATCAAGCTATCCTAAAAATTCTAACATTGCAAAAGAATTTGAAAAAATAGTAGAAAAATATCCAAACAATATAGCTTTAATTGATAAAAATAAATCATATACATATAAAGAACTAAACCAAAAAGCAAATATCCTTGCCAAAATACTTTTAAACCAGAACATTGAAAGTGATATTATAGCTTTTTCGCTAAAACGTTCTGCAAGTATTATAATTACTATTTTAGCTATTTTAAAATCAGGACATACATATATGCCAATCGACCCGGAATATCCGTCTGAAAGAATTGAATTTATGTTAGAAAATAGCGGTGCTAAACTGCTAGTTACAACACAAGAATTTACAAAAAAAATTAAATATTTAGGTAATACATTAATGTATGAAAACTTATCTTGGAATGATTCTGTAGACAATTTAAACCTTCCTATACCTTCAGACCAACTTTGCTACATCATGTACACATCTGGTTCAACAGGTATTCCTAAAGCCGTAACAATTAAACATCACAACGTATTAAACTTTGTAAAAAGTATGCAAGAACGATTAGATTATAACCCTTCTTCTAAAAATAAGGTATTATCTGTTACAACTGTTTGTTTTGATATTTTTGTATTTGAGCTATTCCCTACTTTGCTATCTGGTCTTAGTTTAGTAATTGCTGATGAATTAGAAAGTAGAAGTCCTAAATTATTAAGCAATTTAATACAAAAACATCATATTACAAAAATATTAACCACACCTTCAAGAATAGAATTACTATTTTCCGATTCTTCATACTTAAATGCTTGTTCTTCATTAAAAGAATTTGTTTTAGGTGGAGAACCACTTATGCCTACTTTACTTAAAAAACTGCAAACCAACACAAATGCAAAGATTTTCAACTTATATGGGCCTACTGAAACAACAGTATATTCTACCTTTAAAGATGTAACAAAAAGTTCTACAATTACAATTGGTAAGCCAATAAATAATACTCAAATTTACATTTTAAATGACAATAATCATCTGCAACCAATTGGATTAGTTGGAGAAATTTGTATTGGCGGAGATGGTGTTGGAAATGGTTATTATAAAAATGATGAGAAAACAAACTCGGTTTTTGTCGAAAATCCTTATACTAAACAACTTATTTATAAAACTGGTGATTTAGGTTATTGGAATGTAGATGGAGAACTGATTTGTTTAGGCAGAAAAGATCATCAGGTAAAAATACGTGGATATCGTGTGGAATTAGATGATATTAGCAATAATATTTTAAATTTTGATGGGGTTACAAAA
Organism: uncultured Clostridia bacterium; assembly: GCA_947626865.1. GTDB lineage: Bacteria > Bacillota > Clostridia > TANB77 > CAG-508 > CAG-269. The sequence goes on along the minus strand of CANQTZ010000027.1, from coordinate 15,800 downwards.
TGTGTAGTTATTGATGATTGTAATAGTGATGGTAAAAAATTCTTATGTGCTTATCTTGTTTGTAATAAAAAAATCGATATCACAGAACTAAAAAAATATTTAGTCAATATTTTACCACATTATATGATTCCTACATATTTTAAAATAATTGATGAAATTCCTCTTACTTTAAACCACAAAGTAGACCGCAAAGCATTGCCTAGAATTTCTTTTGAAGAAAAACAGGTTACTACAGATTTTGCAGAGCCAACTACAACTATCGAAAAAAATTTATGCCATATTTTTGAGAGTTGTTTGTCAATTTCTAAAATTGGAACCGAAAATGACATCTTCGATTATCCAATAGATTCTCTTGATATTATTCGTGTACAGACCAAAATGTTAGAATATAATTACAAATTGAACACACAAGATTTTTATCAATGTAGAACTATTAAAAAACTTGCTCTTTTGCTAGAAAATAAAGATTCTAAAAAGGAAAATGTAGTTGATGAGCATGCACTTACTACTGTCAACAATAGCTTTTATAAATACCCTACTACTATGAAATTTGGCAAAAATTCTTATCAGAATATTTTATTGTTAGGTGCAACTGGATATTTAGGGATTCATATATTATATGAACTTATGCAACAATCAACTTGCAACATTACCTGTCTTATTCGTAGTAAAGAAAAAGAAGATGCAACTCAAAGACTTAATAAATTGTATCATTTTTACTTTAACAAAAACTTACCGAAAAATAGAATTGAAGTAATTGATACTGAAATCATAAAGCCACATTTAGGATTATCTGCAAAAAATTATAAAGAACTTTCAAATAAAATAGATTTTGTAATAAATTCTGCCGCTAATGTTAAATACTATGGCAATTACGAAAGTTTCAAAAAAATAAATGTTGATGTTGTGCAAAATTTAATTGACTTTTGTATACCAAAGCATATACCACTTGTACATATTTCTACACTTGGAGTTTCTGGAAATTATTTGGTAAATCATCAAAAAAATTATAATGATTTTGATGAAAATGATTTCTATATTGGTCAACAGTTTGATGAAAATGTTTATATTCAAACTAAATTTGAAGCTGAAAAATTAATTTATGAAAATACATCACAAGGTCTTGATGCTAGCATCTTCCGTATTGGAAATTTAACTAGTAGATTTTCAGATGGTGTATTTCAACAAAATTTTGAAGCTAATGCATTTTATAATATTTTAATGATGATTTTAAAATATCATATTTTGCCAAACACCATGATTAATCAATTTTTGGAATTTACTCCTGTTGATTATTGTGCAAAATCCATTTGCAAACTTATCTTTAATGTAAAAATAAATCATTTTGTTTTTCATTTATTTAATGAAAATTACATTTCTGTTGAAGATTTGCTTAAGATATTTGAAACTTTAGGATTTTCTACTAACATTTTATCTGGAAATGATTTTAACCAGAAAATTATTGCTTTATCTAATGAATATCCTGAAGAAAATATCTTAAAAGGAATTGTAAATGATTTAGATGATAACTTGGGACTTTCGTTCCACTCTAGTGTTAATCAAAAAAATATGTATACAAATTCTTGCTTAGAAAAGTTAAATTTTGAATGGCCTAAAATACACTTAGATTACATTGAAAAAATCATACAATATTTAAAAAAGAAAAAATATTTATAATTTACCAAAAGGAGGATTATTTCGTGAAAAAAATATTAGAAAAATATGAAATACAATTCAAACTATTATTTGCTTTTTTAATTGGGATTGTTATATGTGCTATTATGCTTTACTTTTTTATCCCTTTACTTTTAAACTATCCACAAGGTACTTATGGAACTGATTTTCAAACAGAATTAGAAAATGCTAATTATTTTGTGCAAGTTGTTCTAATTTCTTTGGCAATTATTATTATATTTGCAATTATTACATTTTGTAAAACTAGATTTTTAGTTACTTACCGAGATTTAATTAAAAACCCGTATAAATATAGCATAAAAGAAATTAACTATGTAAAAAATAAATTACTATCTGTACCTTATTCTTTATTGGTATTAAATAGCATTATACCAAGTATTGCACTTTCTCTTATACATGCATATACTACTAATAATTTTAGTCTTACTACTTTAAAATTATTTTTACTATCTACAAGTATAATAATTTTATTGGTCATTTCTTTGTTTATTTACACTAGTAGTTTATTTAAAAAGATTTTAGTTAAATTACCTTATGATGACCAAACTGGACTTAAAAAAGCGACTATTAAAAAGAGAATTTTCTTTAATATTTTGCCATTATTACTAGTTTCTGTTTTCTTTACTTCCTTGCTTGGCTATTCTCTTGTTTCTATAAAAACAGGAAATTCTCTTTTTGAAACATATCATAATAGTTTAGAATATTTTAAACAGTATAATACATTTTCTAGTCTATCTGACTTAGAAGAAAAAACACGTACTTTAAAATTAAATAATCCAGATGATTTTGTTTTTATAAAAACACCTGATGGACACTATTATAATAATTCTGGAGAAGAAATTGAAGTTAGTGCTTTCTTTAATAAATATCTAAATGAAATGTCTCCATCTAATAATGGTAGAGTTTACGAATATTATGGAATTGACCGTCAAGGTGCGACAACTGAAGTTGTTATAGATGGTATTATTTATACTGTTGGAATTTACTTTAATTGTCTTTCTATGGATGTGTTAGCTTATTTTGCCCTTTCTTTATTTGCATTGCTATTGATTAATATTGTTATATTAACATTATTTGCAAGAAACTTGTCAAATGATATTAATACTATATCTTCTAGTTTCCTAAATATGGCAAAAAATACGGAAACTAGCGTATTACAACCTCTTGCACTTACTGCTAATGATGAGTTTGGAAATTTAATAATTTCATTTAATAAAATTCAGAAGTTGACTGCTAAAAATATTGAAGAAATACATGATAATCAAGAAACTTTAATGGAAAAAGAACGCTTAGCATCACTTGGACAGTTGATTGGTGGTATTGCACATAATTTAAAAACTCCTATAATGTCTATTGCAGGGGCTACTGAAGGATTAATGGATTTGATAAAAGAATATGATTCTTCAATTGATGACCCTGAGGTAACAAGTAAAGACCATCATGAAATTGCAAAAGATATGGAAGCTTGGATTGCAAAAATAAAAGCACATACTGAATATATGTCTGATATCGTTACCGCCGTAAAGGGACAAGCTGTAACTTTATCTAATGAAGAAGAAATTTCTTTTACAATTGAGGAATTGCTAAAACGTGTTAATATTTTGATGAAACATGAATTGAAAAATGCTTTGATTAATTTAAATGTTTCTGTAAAGACTGATGAAATGACTGTTATTCATGGTGATGTTAATAGCTTAGTACAAGTTATTAATAATATGATTTCTAATTCTATTCAGGCTTATCAGGGCAAAACAGAAGAAAATATTGATTTGATTGTAACTCAAGATAATAATAACATTATAATTTCTATTAAAGATTATGGCTGTGGTATGCCTAAATCAGTAAAAAATAAGTTGTTTAAGGAGATGGTTACAACTAAAGGTAAAAATGGTACTGGCCTTGGCTTGTATATGTCTTATTCTACGATTAGAGCTCATTTTAATGGAACTATAAAGGTAGAGTCTGAAGAAGGCAAAGGCACTACATTTAGTATAGTTATTCCCCATTGACATTTCTTCATTTTACTAATATAATTATATGCAAAGTGAGGTTGTTAAAATGAGAAAAGGATTACAAAATTTAGAAAATAATGAAAATAAAAACTATAGGATTATTGCTGTTGATGATGAAGAGGGAATTCTTGACTCTCTATCAATTTTTCTAAAAAGGTCTGGCTATACTTTTATTGGCGTTACTGACCCTATGGAAGCTATTGATAAGGTTAAAAATGAACATTTTGATTTAATGATTTTGGATTTTATTATGACTCCAATTCATGGTGATAAAGTGGTTGAGGAGATTAGAAAATTTAATAAAGAATTGTATATTTTGTTATTAACTGGTCATAAAGATTTGGCTCCACCTCTTGAGACTATTAGGAGACTTGATATTCAAGGTTATTGTGAAAAAAGTGATAAGTTTGATCAATTATTGCTTTTGATTGAGTCTGGTATTAAATCTATTGTTCAAATGAATGAAATTAAGAAGATTAATGAAGAGCTTCGAAATACTAATGAATTATTGGAAAATGCGTATTTAGAAAGTATTGAAACCTTGCGTTACACTGTTGAGGCTAAAGATACTTATACTAGAGGTCATTCTGATAGGGTTTCTGAATTTTCGGTTTTACTTGGTAAATATGCAGGTGTGTCTGATAAGGATTTGCATACTTTGAAGATTGGTGGTTTGTTCCATGATATTGGAAAGATTGGTGTTCCTGATAATATTTTGCTAAAAGAAAGTAAATTGACTGATGATGAATATTCGGAAATTAAAAATCACCCTGCAATTGGTGCTCATATTTTGTCTACAGCTAGTATTTTTAAAGATTTGCTTCCAATTGTTAAACATCATCATGAGCGATATGATGGTAATGGCTACCCTTCTAAATTAAAGGGTGAGGATATTCCTTATTTGGCTAGAATTACTGCTATTGCAGATAGCTTTGATGCTATGACCACTCGTAGAACTTATCGTAATTCTTTACCTTTGGATGCTGTTATTGCAGAATTTGAAAGATGTAAAGGAACCCAATTTGATCCAAACTTGACAGACATTTTTTTAGATATTTTGCATAATCATCTTGATGAAATTAAAGAAATTCAAGAAAAGTATAAATAAAAAAGAAGGTTTTAGGTTTTTTCCCTTAAGCCTTCTTTTTTATTATTATTTTTTGTTATTTTTTATAACAAATTTTCTAATTAGTACAATTCCAAGTCCTAATACTCCTAATCCACTAATTGCAATTAATGTATATGCTATATAGTCAAATTCTAATCCTGTTGGTGGTGTTATTATTACGCTTTCTGATTGAGTATCATCTGATTCCTCAGTTGGATTTTGGTCTCGGTTCACTAGTTCAGTTGGTATATAGTTACCTGGTATTGGAGTTACTGGTCTTCCTCCTGATTGTTGTACTTTTATAATTTCTACTTCATTTTCTTCAATAGATAATTCTTCAACAGATGAGCTTAATAACCTTGTAGTTGTAAGTCCTATTGATTTTGTTTCACCTGGCTCTAATTCTAGGTTTATCTCATCGTTAGTATATTTTATAATCTTCTTGTATTTGTTAATAAATTCTTCCTTTTTCTCCTGCAGAGTATTATCTATTACATCTGCGCCAGTTGTATATGCATAAAGAATTCTATTATCTAAGTAGCTGTTTAGTGTGTCATCTGCATACATCGTTAAACCTTCTTCATCTTGTATTTCTATGCTATTATTTAGATATTCTGCTATTTCACTTGCTTTCAATTTGACAAGTGTCGTTCCTCCTGTTCCATATTTATAATAGTCTTCCTCTAAATAATCCTTTTCACTAACATTTCCAACTGTAATTTTGTAATCGATTATTAATTTTGCACCTTGTATAATTTCTGAGTCTACTTCGAATTTAACTTGTTTCCTTGATAATCCTGCTTTTGGCATGTATGTTACATATTTTGAAGAATTTTTTGGTTCACCATTTTCTATTTCGATTTTTGATAATATACTACCATTTGCTAGCTGAATTGTTGCAGATGCAACTTCTTTGTTCATTTCTAACTGTTGTTTTGGTCTTTCAATAATACCAAAGTCAATGTTTTTAATATCATATTTAACAGTTAACGTACCTAAATTGATTCCTCCATCTGATTCGACTTCTACACTAAATTCTGGTGTTGAAGATAGCATAGTAGTTCTTACATTGTTACCATTATATATGTCTTCTTTTTTTCCAGCTGTTATTTCATCAGCTTCATTAGGTCCTCCGGTGCTTTGAGTTGTATATTGTGCATCTATTTGCTTTCTAATCTGCATATTATCTATTGCATCTGAATATTGTTTATCCACATCTTTTTTATGCCACTCTTTATCATTTTGTCTGTCTTTATTTTGATAGATGGTTCCTTTGTATTCTTGTACATTTATGTCTTTACGTCCCATTGCCTTTCCGTCCCATTCAAATTGTACAGTATAGTTTCCTGGTATAAATCCATTTATCGTATAATTTCCATCTTTATCTGTGTTGATGGTTGCACTTGCTGTTTTTCCATCTTCACCATAACATGTAGCCTCTTTACCATTTTCTAATAAATGTACTGTTACACCGTTTATTCCTGGTTCATTTTTATCCAACTGACCATTACCAAGACGTTCTTGCTCACTATTTATTTTATCTTTATTAAATCCACTTAGTGCTGAATATTCTGGATAGTCCTCAAATACATTTCCTGATATTGTTCTATTTGCTTGTAACTCTAGTTGTATTCCTGGTGCTCTAAATGTATCGTCTTCAAAGTCTTCTTTTGCATTTATTTCTTCTCCATTTCTTACTGTATCAAACAAGTTGTTTGGTTGTGAATTTTTATCTACGCCACCAAATGCTTTCTTTCCATCTTGAGTTAGTATTGAATATGATGCTACTTCTGTTATATTACTTAAGATGAATGGATCTTTTGAATTTGAGTCAAATAGAGATGTTGCCATTTTGTCTGGTTTTACTTTTAATTCTACATATATTGTTTTTCTCTTGCCTGCTTCTACTTTTAGATTTGGTTCTAATACTCTCGTATTATATGTTACATCTTGTGTTCCTCCGCCTGGTACTGCTTTTTTAACTGTATGAGTTTCATTTCCTTGACTTGTCTTAAAGGTTTCTGTTAATACTCCTCCTTCTAGTTTGTTACCCGCTTGTACAAATGTAAATTTATCATCATAGTAATCATTTAATTTGTTGATTACAACTGGATATGTTGTATCTCCATTTACAATGATTTCATAGAAAATTGATACTGCTGGTTTTGTATTGTCTACTGCTCCATCTTTTTCTGTTGTACCTTCGTTTTTATCTCGTATATAACTTATGTCTGATGGATAAAATGCTCTTGTATATGGTGTTAAGTCTGGGTCATCTCTACCATATTTTACTTGTGGTACATTTCCGGCTTTATCTCTTACTTTTCTATTGTTGTTGTCATAATAGTAAGTCTTGTCATTTAATGATACTTTTACTGCTGATAATTCTTTTTCTATATTGATATCTGGTTTTGCTCTTAGGTATAATCCTAAATTCAATCCTGTAATTGTTTTTAGTCCTGTATCTCTTATCGTTTGTGCTGATGAACCAAAGGTTTCTCCCACACTCCTTGTAGTTCTAGCATTTATTGCATATTGTGAATCAAGTCCTTCTCCTCCAATTGGTACATCTCTTTTTACACCATTAACTGTAGTATACGTAAGTGGATTATTACCAAATTTTAATGTACTTACATTTCCAGTTCTTGTATAAGTCATATTTGCTCCTTCTTTTCCCTGTCCAGTATAAGATTTATCTTTTTCTATTGTATAGAACTTGTCATTAAATGCATCTCTTTTACTAGAATCTGAAGCCGTGTTGCCATTTGGAATTATTACTTTTGCTTTGCCATTACTAATTATGTCTGTCATAGCTGGTAAACTTTGATAGGTAATTCCATTATAAGTAAACTCGATATAGTATTTATTCAAATCATTTATTGCTATTTGTTTTTTGTATTTGTCACAATCAAATATATAGTGTCCATTAGCATCTGTTATTTCTGTTCCGATTTTTGTGTTTTCTTTATATAAAGTTACTGGAATACCTTGTACTAAAACATCACCTTGATTATATACATTATCGTGTGATGATGCTTCTCCTTCTTGTTTTCCTGCTTGTATAATATTTTCCCATACATATCCTTCTAAGTCTATGTATTTCTTTTGATTTGTAAATATAGCTTGTACTTTATATCCTCTAGTTGTTTTACCAAATCCATCATCTTTTTGTCTTGCACCTAAATATGGTGCAGTTACTGTTTTTGTATAGTTTACATTTTCGTCATAATAATATTGGTTGTTGTTTTGTATTTCTGTTACTTTATATTTTCCTGGAATTAATGTGTCTAAATTTATTTCTCCTTTTTTATTTGTTGTTTTTGTTATTTTGAAAGCTGGATGTTCTTTATCAAAATCTTTTATCTGATATGTAGGATCTTGTCTTTTTAAAGCATTTTGATGTTCTATCCAATCTTCTTTATATTCACTATCTATTTCTGTTCTTTCTATTTCAAATACTACGTCCTTTATTGGTTCTCCTGTATCAGCATCAATTTTTACTATATCTGCTGAGCTTGGTATAATCTGATTATCAGGATCTTCTGCATCTACTACAAGTACTCCTCGGTTTCTATCTCTTGTTACTGTTACCCTCTTTTTGACATGATTATTTTTACTGCCTAGACCACAATGCTCTTCATAAATTTCATATACTCCTGGCCATATAGCTGATACTGTTATATTACCTACATCATCTGTTTCAAAAATTTTCTTTTTGTTAGAATATTTACAATTAGCTTTTGTTAGATACATTCCTTCCTCTATAGTTATACCTTCTGATTTTGCCTTGCTTTTGCTAAATTTAGGATCGTCAAGGAAGTCTACAAATTTTATTGAGAAACCTGCTCCTTTTACTTTCTCACCTTTTGAGTCTTTTTTTAGAATAGTTATTTTACCTAATTCTATTTCTTCATTCTCTATTGTGGAAACTTTTGTTTCTGTGTAATTCTCATTTTTTATTGTTATTTTTTTACTTACCTTATTATATACTCCGTTTGGATTGTCTCCTTCTTTTATTAGATAGGTTCCTGGCCATAAGCCTTTGATTGTTACTGTACCATCGTTACCTGTTAAAATGTCTTTTTCTGTTAGTGAATACTTTCCTTTTGAGTCTACAAATACCTTGTAAGTATTTGGATTGTAACCATATTCGGCTTTAAACTTACTAACATAGTCACTATCTAATTCTATAAATTGTACTGTAAATGGCACGTTCTTTTGTTTTACTTCAGGATGTTTTGGGTCGACTTTTTGAATTTTTAGTTTTCTATTAAATTCATTGATAATTTTCTTTTTATGTTCTAATTTAAGTGTCTCACCTTCTACTCCTATTTGTATTTCTGTAAATCTTTCTTTTTTGTCTACTTTGTATCCTTCTGGAGGACTGCTTTCATAAATAGTGTACCAACCTGGTGCTAATCCACCAAAGCTAATTTCTCCATCTGCCGTGTCTCCTCCTGCTATTTTTCTTTTTTCTCTTTCAGTAGTTTTCCATTTCAAATTACCTTCATCATCTAGTTTTGGTACTCCTTTACTGTCACACTCTACAATTTTATTCTTTTTTCCTTTATATAGTTGGAAATGTGCTGGTTGTTTAATGATTTTTTCACCTATTATATCGTCTTTTTCTACTGTTATTACTAGTGTGTCAATATTATAGGATATTTCTGTATCTGCATATTGAGGTGTCTCTCCGTCGATCTTCTCGTGTGATATAATTTTGATAACTCTCTTTATCATTTTTTAAGCAAATTAGAGTAACTGTCTTTACATTTTGATATATTTGTCCTGTTATTGTCGTTATTTTTTGAGTTTTACTACTAAATGGTATCCATATATAAAAATTCTTTCCAGATTTTATTTCGCTAATAGAACTATACATTTTTTCTTCAGTTCCATCAAAGCGACTATATTTAACTCCGTTTATATTTTCTTTTGATTCATTATGCACTTGTATTGATGATAATGTTTCTGGAAATTCCCAATTAAATGGTCCTATTCTTTCATATTTTTTATTATCAATTTCACGAGTTTTGAATGTTAATTCATCTTTTTTTGTTTTATCATTTATTTCTAGATTTTCAGCTAAACCATTTTTATAATCTTCTCCTTCTTTAAGATATGGACTTTTAAATGAATCATGATCAGCAAATGAACCACTAATTCCGTGAAACAGTTCTCCAACACTATCTAACCAGGTTTTAAAGTAATTCCAAATAGCATGTTGTAAATTTCTGCTTCCACCTGTTCCATGATCACTCTCTTGGCATAATATATATGCCATTTTTGCATTCTCCTTACTTTTTAATGTTTTGCCTAAGTGATCAGTAGCTTCTATTCCTTGAAACTTTATTATTGATACTACTGTATAGTCATCACTAACAGGACTGGTTTCCAAATATTCTACACAATATATAGTATCTCCATATCCTCCATGACTAATATTATAGCTCTTATTTACTTCCCACGAAAATGAATTTGTATGGAAACAGCAAATAGTAATTATAGATATTGCTATACTGATAATTATTTTCTTGATTTTATTCATTTTTTAGTGTCCTCCTTTCCTAATAGATTTCCTTCTTTTTATTTCTAATTATAATCATAGTTATTACTACAAGTATCATAGTTACTATAATTGCTATTCCAATATATATAATTCCACCTGTTCCAATACTTAAGATTACTTCTGCTAAACTATAGTCATTTTCTCCTTGCTGACGGTTTCCTGGTACTGAATTAGTATCTGCAACTCCCGCTTCGTTATAGCTTTCTGCTATTTCAGCAGTGTTTGCAACTAATCCTGTATTGCTATCAGTCATTTTTTTGGTTAAAGTTAGTGTTACTGCTTTACTTTCTCCCGGCTGTATTTTTTGGTTAGCTAAACTTGCATTATATATAACATTTCCTTCTTTATACCAATCTTTATTTATTTCAGAACTAAATGTTAAGTCTGATGGTGCATAATCTGCTATCTTTTTAACATATCCATCCATTTCGCCTTGGTTTGTTACTACTATTTTATATTCAATAATAACAGTTGTTCCATTTACTTGTTTTCTATTTAGCTCTATTTTCGCCATGTTAGCATTATTATATTCTCTCACAGTTGTTCCATTTGCATTTTGAATTAGAATTCTATTTACAAATTTATCTAATTTCAAGTCAAAATTCTTCTTTTTTATAAGCCCTATATTAACATTAGAAATATGTTCATCTTCTACTTCTATAATATCTGTTGCTGAGACTTGTTTTCTTTCGCTTCCTATTAATATTTCATTTTTCATTGCTTTTGAATTTTGTTTTTCTGGTACTCCTTGTGCTTGGTATGTTGTTAAATCATATATTGAATTATCATAATTAAATATTACAATATATGAACCACTCTCTATTTTTTCTAATATATAAACTCCACTTTCATTTGTAGTTACTTCTAATGTACTGCCATTTTCCTCTTTTACTAATTGATTAGTCCCAGTATTTAATAATTGTACTTTTATGCCACTTAGCAATTTTTCATTATCATCTTTTTGTCCATTACTATTTTCATCAAACCATGCTACACCTGTTATCATTTTATCCCCTGTTGCTATATCATTGTCTCCGGTATCATTATTTTCATTATCGTTATTACCTTCATTTGGATTATTTTCGTTGCCTTCATTTGACTCACTATCATCCCCATCATCATCATCGTCTGGCTGTTTTTCTTTTTCATCATCTACATCTTGTATTTGTTCTTCTTCTTCTGCCTGAATAATATGAGTAATTGTTGATGTTGTTGCCATTTCATCACCAACCATTTCTGCATAAGCTGAGTTGGTAATTACTTCTGCTGTTTTTCTAGTTTCATCATAATCTACAGCTGTTTGTATTTTTATTGTTACTGTTTCATCTTTTTCAAGTTCAACTGGTATAAAAACATTGTTTCCTTGCATTAGTTCTTGTTCTTGGTCATTTTTAGTTATTTTTTGGATTATTAATTGCTTAGGAATGCTATCTCTTACATTTATTCCAATTGCGCAATCTGCTTTATTTTCTAATGTTATTGTATATTCGATAATATCTCCTGACTTTACATACTCACTTGTAGTGTTATCTGTCATTGATATTGCAACATCTATATTAGAGAATTCATCTTCCCAAAAATTAGAGCGATAAACTTCTTCTCCTTGTTTTGCTTCTACAGAAAATTGTATCTTTTTTGAATTGTCTTTTAAGTTGTCCATTGTACCTCTATAACTTAATACTTTTGTTTTTCCTGCTTCAATTGAACCAATATTTATTTCTTTTGCATATTCCATTTCTTCTTTTTGTACTGTTGATTCTTTTGGTTCTAATTCTTTTGGTTCTTCTTGTTCAGATGGAGATATAACTTCTCCATTTGAACTTCCTGGATCTTCAACTCCTTGATATTCATTTACTCCCATTCCTGTAATTAAGCTTAGTTCTTGAATTTCTACATTTTCTGAAAGATTAGTTTTTATTACGATATTTTCTTGTGTCTCTTCTGAAATATTTTCTATAATAGCAAAAGCCCTATATGTACCATATCTTTGTAAGTTTATATTGCTATCTGAAGTACGTTTTACTGTTACTCTAATGTTTCCTTTTTCTGTTGTGTTAGTTACTTCTGATTTTTTTGTTACGTCATTATATATAATTGTTGCTTCATTTTTTAAGCTAGCTCCACTTTCTGTATCAGTTTTAACTCTAACGTCATATTCTTTATAGATAACTTCTCCAACCTTTAAGTTTTCAACTGTGCTTTGATATGTTTTATCTTCTAATTCTTTCCAAAAAGATTCTCCTGTATATTCATAATGTTCTACTGGCTCTACCATAACTGTACCATCTGGAACTTGTCCTGTAACTTGTACTTGGCTTACTTCTTCTGTTCCAGTATTTGAAACTTCGATTTTGTAATGTATAACTTCTCCATTTTTTACAGGTTCATTTGCTTCTTTTCCTTCAACTAATGCTGTTACTTTTGTTTCTACTTCTGGTCCTACGCCTGTTTCCATTAAAATGTCAGTTGCTGTTATTTCGCTTTGTGCCTGTGTGCTACTGCTTTCATATTTTACTTGATATGATGCTGAAGCTTGTTGATTATACTCTAAGTTTTCTGGCACATTAAAACTATATGTACCTTTTAAACTTGTTTTTGGTTCTACTTCATCAATTGCAATTAAATATTTGCTAACTTCCCCATTATCTTGTATTTCTTCTGTCCATGCATTTTCTTGATTTTCTAAGTCATCTGTTGCATTGCTGTTTTGTGTGTAATAAATTCTAGCATTTGGTATTTCTTCTAAATTGATTGGATTTTCTACTTGTATTCCCATGTTGTTTTGGTCATTGTTTGTTGGGAAATTTCCTAGAATTTTTACATTTTTAATTGTTTCTTCATAGTTATTAATAAGTTCTATTTCATTTTCTAATGTTTTTGCTCTATCTCCTCTCTCAACAAAAACTTCCTCTTTTTCTTTTTCCCCTAAGGTTTCTACTCCTAGTTCTTTTATACTTTGGATTGCTGTTATGTCTCTTGGTGCAACTACTTTTACATCACTTGTAGTTCTTCCAATTTCTCCATCTGCATATTGAATTGCTCCTTCATTTGAATAATTCATGATAATTTGTTTGTCTTCTGACATTGCTCTTTTGTTTAACTCAAGATTTGCATTGATTACTACTGTTGCTCCTTTTACTACTGCTTCTTTGTACTCCGTTTGTTGACCTTCAAAGTCAATGTAGATTGTTCTTCCATCTAATTGGCACTTAGTTACTTGTAATTCGTTTTCATATAATAATTCTATATTTTCAATTGTTATATTTTCTACCTGTTCTGGTAGTTCTATGCTTAAATGTGGATTTTTGTATAAGTCATATTTTTCATCATTTGATAATAATATTGCTTTTATTTCCACTTTATTTGCTACTACTGTGGATAAGTTTGGTTTGTCTATTTCTATACTTGCTTTTGTTGTTGTGTTTTGTAAGGTAAAGCTTGGTTGTTTTTCTATTAATGCTCCTTGGGTATATTTATTTTGGTCACTACCATTGTTGTAATTAGCAATTACTTTATTTTTTAATTGTTCTGCTGATTTTACAATATCTCCACTTGCTTTGATTACTTTTTTGTGCATAAATTCTAATTTTCCTTGTGCTATTGGTGCTGTTGTAATTATTTTTATGTTTGTTGTTCCTTCTGGATAAGTGACGCTTAGGTTTGTATTGTCAATTGTAGCAATTAGAATTTGGTTTTGGTCATATATTTCAATTTTTCCTTTTTCTCCTAAAATACTATCAAATTGATTTTTTGAAATAGCTGTTTGCATATAATTTACGTTTGCTGTTAGCTCTTGTTCTCCTATTTTGTACGTGCTTGCTTCTTCTTGAATTGTTACATTCTCCATTAGATTTAGAGCATTAACTTTTACTGATGTTACGCTTTGATATTCTCTATCTATGCCTGCATATAATTTTCCTTTGTATATGCTTTCTTCTGAATTTTTTGCATCAATTTGTATTATGGCATCTTTTTCATCTGTTCCTACTTCTAGGTTTTTGTCTGCTATTAGTTCTTTATTATTATGTAAAATTAATTTTTGTTTAGTATTTACTGAAAGTTTTTCTATATTTACATTTGGTTCGTAAATGCATGTTATTATTACATTTTCATTTCCTTGTTGTTTCCATTTTATTTTTTGTTCTTTTGGTTCGTTTTTAAATGTTAATTGTAATTTTTCTTCTTCATATTTCCATTCAAAGTGTGTCATGTTGTTTCCATAGGCTTTGCAATATACTTCTGCTTTGTTTTCGTCTATTGTTGGTATTTGTAGTTCTGTGTTTATTTCTTTCATTGGGTAGTCGTTTTCTTTTAATCCCATGTTATATGATATTTGGATTATTCTTTTGTCTTGTCCTTCTATTTTTACAATTTTATTTGTTATTATTTCCATCTCATTTATTAGGTTTTCTGATGTATTGTTTTCTATTAGTTCTAATTTCAACTCTCTAGTTGCTTCTATTTTGTTGTCTTTTTCTGTTCTATCTTTATATGTTCCTTCAAAGTCAATTTTTGAGGTTGCGTCTAATAAACCAATGTCAAAATTCTCTTTTTGAATTGGTTCTATTTTGATTTTTATTTCTTCTGTCATTCCAACATTAATTTGATTTAAGTATATTGTGTTGTTTTCTATTTTTTGTATGTTTGGATTGTCAGATGCTTTTAATGTAAAATTGCTATTGCTAACTGTTATTTTTCCATTTAAATAGCCTTCTTTTTTTACATTTAGTTTTAAATACAGATATATTTCTTCATCCTTTATTGTTTTGCTAATTGTTGTTTCTTTTTTTCCCATATCGTCTTTAAAATATGCCTCAAATTCTACATTTGGATGATTTGTTGTTGTGTCTTCTCCTGCATAACTAATAAGACTTGAACCTACAAGTATCATGTTTGTTTGGGTTAAGGTTATTAGTAATAAAATAACTGTTGCAACTCTCAAAATTTTACTTTTCATAATTTTTCTCTCCCTTTTTGTCATAATATTCTACTTTATTATTATAAAAAGCTTTTTTTGTAAATTCAATAGCAGTTTTTTCCTTATTTTTTCTAGGTTCTTTTTGTGTTTACGGAAGCTTATTTGCGCGATTTTATTAAGTTTTTTTAAATTTTCTTTACATTTTTGTTACATTTGTAATATATTTTTTTGCTTAATTGGCTTTATGCCTTATTTACGTAGGTGAATTGTAAGGTTACAATTCGTAGCCACATTATATTTATATGGTCAAAATATTAATATATTATTTATTTGTAACTCCCAACTGCATAACAGACTTTAATACAAAGTGGGTTAATAATTGTATTTTTTAATAACTGCGTAAGCGACCAAACGAGTGAAACGAGTGCGATTGGAGCAACTTACATACTAGTATTTTTTTATTATGGAAGTTGCGACACACAAAGTTATGAAAAAATA
>CANQTZ010000026.1 GCA_947626865.1 uncultured Clostridia bacterium | reverse complement strand
CTCCTTCTTCCTGCTCATTTCTTTCTTGATTTTGCTGTTGGCTTTCCTTTTGTTGTTCTCCCTGTTGTGTTTTTCCTCTTTGATTTCTTCCTTTTTGTCTTCTATTTTCTTGTTGTTCTCCTTCATTTCCTGAAGCTTCCTCAGTTTGTGCACTTTCTCCTTGCTCTCCTTCTTCCTGCCCATTTCTTTCTTGATTTTGCTGTTGACTTTCTTCTTGGTTCTTTCCCTGTTGTCCTTCTCCTCTTTGATTTCGTCCTTCTTGTCTTCTATTTTCTTGTTGTTCTCCTTCATTTCCTAAAGATTGTTCTTTATTTTGTGTACTTTCTTCTTGTCCTTCTCCTTCCTGCTCATTTTTCTCTTGATTTTGCTGTTGATTTCCTTCTTCTTGTTGTTCTCTCTGTTGTGTTTCTTCTCTTTGATTTCTTCCTTCTTGTCTTCTATTTTCTTGTTGTTCTCCTTTTTCATTTCCTGAATCTTCTTCAGTTTGCATACTTTCTCCTTGTTGTCCTTCTCTTTCCTTCCCTGAAGCTTCTTCAGTTTGTACACTTTCTCCTTGCTCTCCTTCTTCCTGCTCATTTCTTTCCTGATTTTGTTCTTGGTTTTCTTCTTGCTGTTTTCCCTGTTGTGCTTCTCCTCTTTGATTTTTCCCTTCTTGGGTTCTATTTTCTTGTTGTTCTCTTTCATTTCCTGAAGCTTCTTCTTCAGCTTGTGCACTTCCTCCTTGCTCTTTTTTTCCTTCTTGCTCATCACTTTCCTGTTGCCCACCTTGTTGTATCTGTTGACGTTTCTCTTCTCCATGCTGTTGTCCATCTGCCTCTTCCTGCTTTTCATTATTATTTTGCTCACTATCACTACTATTTTCTGATGCTTGTTTTTGATTTTTGCTTTTTTCACCTTGCTTACTGTTTACAGAGTGATTTTCCTGCTCATCCATTTCTTTTAATATCTCTTCTAATTCTAAAAATTTTCTAAACATATATAACCTCTTATTTTATAATATCACTTAAAATTCACATAATATTATATCGTTTAATCGAGTTTTTGTCAACATAATCTCGTTACATATTGTCATTTATATATGATTAATTTATGATAATGTCTTAAGTAATAACTTTAGAAAATATCTATACAAATTGAAAAAAAAATTTTTATACAATAGTAAAAGATACCTTTCCTATTGTACAAAAAATCTTGAATAATATTTTATATTCCAAATAAAATACTACTCAAGATCTTCATATTTCTTTTATTTTACATATTCATTTAAAGCCTTTACTCTATAATTTAACTCTCCCATTTCTTCGGTTGGAACATATCCCGACCTGCTGTTTATTACATCTGGGATTCTATTTACAATAGAAGCACATGTAAGCTCAACTGTTGCTGGTCTATTAATAACTAATGTGGTTTCTGGTTCTCCTACAATAGTCCACTCGTTTTTGTCAAAATCATCTTTTGAATAAACCTTTCCTATGCATTCACTTTCTATTATAATTCCTTCTTCTGTCTGGGTTGTTACAACAGCGCTCATCCCTGTTGCCATTCCTGCTGTTACTGTCATTCCTAATGTAGATGATTCTATGTCTTGGGTGTGAGTTTGTGGAATTGTTTTTTGTGTTTGTCTTTTTACCGTTAAACCTAATTTATCACATAACCATCCATTTACATTCCACATATAAGATGGAAGATATTCTCCTTTTTCTATTAAAGCTTGTCTTTCTTCATCTGAAATTCTATCAACTGATGCTACTTGCTTGTCAAACTCTTCTATAGATAAACCTGCACCATGTGCTTTAGCTAAGGCAATTCCATAATCCTCTACATTATAGCTTGAGCTTCCTTTTATTTTTTTGATAGTATGCGTAGAACCTGCTATGCTAGAAATAAGCTGTCCCCAATAAATATCCTGATAGCCACTTCCTGTTATTGTGCAACCAGTTTGTTTTGCTAGCTCATCTAATTTTTTAGTTATATTTGGATTTGAATTCATTGGATAAAAGGCCTCTTCACAAGTTGTAATGCAATTTATCCCCAATTTAGCACATAACATCAAACTTTCTTCTACATCCTTTATTAAACTCATTGTTGTAACAATAGCTATGTCTGGCTGTGTTTCTTTCATCATATTTTCCGCTTCTTCTAATGAAACTACTTTCACTCCTTTATTTTGAGTTCCCATAATTTCACCAATATCTTTGCCAATTACTTCTGGATTGACATCAATAGCTCCTACTATTTCTGCCCCTTTTTCGTATACATATCTCATTGTGTATACACTCATTTTGCCTACTCCATATTGAACTACTTTGATTTTTCTATCCACAAAAATCACTCCTTCCCATATCATTTACATTATATACTAACTTAAAAAAATTATACAAGCTTTTTTGCTAGTTTAACTTATAATTTTGCAAATGCAATTATATATATCATATTTTTAATCTAAAAATTCTTTTAATAAATTAGCACATCTTTTTGCTGTTAATTTTATATTTTCATCAGAAATGCTGGCTTTTCCGCCTTTTGGAATATAAGTAATACCTTTTATTCCTAAAAATGGGATATTATCTAAATAACATACTTGAGCAATGGCGGCACATTCCATATCTACTACATCGGCATCAAATTTTGCACGGATTTTGTCTTTCATCCATGGTTCTGTGCAAAAAATGTCTCCTGTTGCTACTGTTCCTATTCTTATTTGATAGCTTCTTTCTGGCATTGCTTGAATCATCTGCTCTATTTCATTTACTAATTCTCGATTACAAGTAATTTTATCTCCAACTCCTGTAATGTATCCTTTGCTATGTCCAAAAGCAGTAATATCAAAATCATGCTGAATAACTTGCTTTGCAATTACAATATCACCTATATTTAACATTGCATTAACAGATATACTAGAGCCTATATTTACTATATAATTGATATGAAATTTATCTATCATTATTTGTACTCCTCTTGTAGCATTTACTTTTCCTACACCACTTTTTACTAAAACACAGGGTTTGCCTCGTATTTTTCCTGTTAAAAATCTTAGATTATATACTTGCTCTACTTTTACCTCTGTCATAATATTGACAATTGCTTCCCTTTCTTCTTCTTTTGAAACAATGATTCCTATTTCGTTCATATAATTCCTCTCCTTTCTTTTTTTATATATTTTGTTGCTCTCATTTTATTATATTTTGATAAAAATAGCAACTTTTAGTTGATGAAAATCTCTCTGTTCCATTGACACTTTGTTTTTTCTTGTAATATAATAAAGTGGATTGAAAGAATTGCAAATCACTTTTGTTAGAAAGGAGGTCTTTAAACTAAAGAAAATATAATAATTATATAGCGCCTGAACACATATTTTAGTGTTGACGAGGTCTAGAGTTATCGAAATTTTCGGCGGATGCTCTAGTGGCTTTAGCTTAAAGTCATAATATTAATGTAAAAAACAGTAGCGATATTGTAACAAAAATTAATAAAATTAAGCTTTTATTTGCATACTTTCAATTCCAATTAAAATTTAAGGAGGAATACAAATGTGTGGAATTGTAGGTTACATAGGAAATAAAAAAGCAAGTGATATCTTAATTAATGGACTTATTCGTTTGGAATATCGAGGATATGATTCAGCTGGTATTTCAACAATTGAAAAAAATGACCTTTCTGTCATGAAAGACAAAGGTAGAGTAAAAAATTTATATAACTTAGATGGTATTGATAATTTATCAGGTACCATCGGAATTGCTCATACAAGATGGGCAACTCACGGAAAGCCATCAAAAGAAAACTCTCACCCTCATATAGACAATAGCAAAACTTTTAGCGTTGTTCACAATGGAATTATCGAAAATTATAATGAATTAAGGAAATTTTTAATAGAAAAAGGATATACTCTTTATTCTCAAACAGATACAGAAGTTATCCCTAATTTAATCCATTACTATTATAAACAAGACAAAAGCTCTGATTCTTTAAGATTTTTACGAGCTGTAAAAAAAGCTTGTTCTGATTTAAAAGGTAGCTTTGCACTTGAAATTATTTGCAAAGATTATCCTGATAATATGATTGTAACTAGGAAAGATAGTCCTTTAGTAATAGGAAAAGGAGAAGGCGAAAACTATATTTCTTCTGACATTCCAGCTATCCTTTCTTTTACTAGAAACTTCTATTTATTAAATGATTTTGAATTTGCCTTTTTATCAAGAAACAACATCGAATTTTACGATAGTAATTTAAAACCAATTGCCAAATCAACTCAAAGTATTGAATGGAATGCCACAAGTAGTGAAAAAGATGGCTATGAGGATTTTATGCTAAAGGAAATCTATGAACAACCAACTGCTATTCGAGAAACAATTGGTTCAAAATTAAGTGAAGATGGCAAATGTGAATTTGAGGAATTAAACTTTACTAAAAAGGATTTATCTTGTATTAATAGAATTTATATTGTGGCTTGCGGTACAGCTATGCATGCTGGTTTAGTACGGAAAGACTGTGATAGAAAAACTTTGTAAAATCCCTACCGAAGTGGATGTTGCTTCTGAATTTCGCTATCGCGATCCTTTAGTAGATGAAAATACCTTGTGTATCTTTATCTCTCAATCTGGTGAAACAGCAGATACAATAGCTGCCTTAAAGCTTTGTAAACAAAAAAACGCAAAAACACTTACTATTAGCAATGTAATTGGAAGTTCTATTACAAGAGAATCAGACTATTCTATTTATACACATGCAGGTCCTGAAATTGCAGTTGCATCAACTAAAGCTTATACTTCGCAAGTAGTATTAATTACTTTGCTTGCTATCTACTTTGCTCAAATTTTACAACTAAATAATGATGCTATTGATACTTTAAAAAAGGATATTATGGAATTACCAAAAAAAATAGAAGAAACCTTAAAATTGTCTACTAACATTAAAGAATTTTCAAAAAAAGTTTATCAAGAAAAGGACATCTTTTTCTTAGGAAGAGGAATTGATGAAGCAGTTGCCAAAGAAGCTTCTTTGAAGTTAAAAGAAATTTCTTACATTCATTCTGAAAGCTATCCTGCTGGTGAATTGAAGCATGGTCCAATTGCTTTGATTGAAAATGGAATTACGGTTATTAGTATTATTACTGATAGTAATTTAGTAGAAAAAACAATTAGTAACATTCAAGAAGTTATTACTCGTGGTGCTAAAACTTTAGTTGTTACTAATCAAGACGTAGATAAAAGTATGTTTGATATGACAATTACTATTCCTAAAACTAATGTACTTATCTCCCCTATTTTGTCTGTTATTCCTTTGCAATTATTTTCTTATTATATTTCAAAGGAAAAAGGCTTAGATGTTGATAAACCTAGAAATTTAGCTAAATCTGTAACAGTTGAGTAAATTATTATGATAAAAACCGAGATACCTATTTTATCTCGGTTTTTTCTTTAGTGTAAAATAAATCTCTTATAAAAATTACTAATTACAATTTATATATCTATTCATCTTTCTCTTTGTACTTATTTTTATTAATCTTTTACTGGTAAATCAATGCTAGAAAAATAATATCTTACACTATTATCATGTACTATTATATTATTTTATTTCTATTACTATACTTTGTATATGTCTTCATTTTTTATCTTTTACCATTTAACTCTATTTGATTTTACATACATTCTTATTCTCAATTTTTCTTACATTCCTATTTTACCATTAATAATACATAGATAATTTTTTTATTTATTTTTTTCTTGTATTATATCCGTGCAAAAAATATATTAAATAATACATACTTAAAAAAAAGAAGCATATAAGGTTTATTTAAACAATTACATACTTCTTTTTCTCAACTCATTGAGGTATTTTTTATTTTTTTGATATTATCAGTTTCACATTATGAGCTTTCTTTTATTTTCTCAAATTTTAAATTAATTTTCTATCCAAATATGAACAAATTTTATTCCAATCTTCTAGATTGGCAATATTACCAATTATTACACTATCATTAAAAATATATGAGAATTTGGATGTAGACATATTTTCATAACTTGGAATCCAAGCATTACCAGAATTATCAACCAACATATAAGCATTTTTCCTATTGCGAGATGCTTTAAATTGTAACTTACTTATATCGTCATCAAAAACTTCTAATACTGTAGATTGAAAATCTGAAAATTGTTTGTCAGTAATTTCAAATATATCTCTATTCTTTAATCCAAATTTTCCTAACGGCTCATATTGAAAAATTTGCCATTTACTTATTACCATGCTTTTTATTAATTTTGCTAATTCATAAGCATCTTCTAGGTTTCCCTTGTGTGCTACCGTATTTATACAAATATTAGCTCCATATTTATTCAATTCCTGACATATTGTTAGTTGTTCATTAATCAAATCTGCTCTGGTTTGTCTAAATCGTTTAAAAATCTCATTCGTTGAGCCATCTATTGGTATGCCTATCATATCAACGAGTTTAACGATTTTTTTAGCAT
Source organism: uncultured Clostridia bacterium (assembly GCA_947626865.1). Lineage (GTDB taxonomy): Bacteria > Bacillota > Clostridia > TANB77 > CAG-508 > CAG-269. The sequence continues at coordinate 14,299 of CANQTZ010000026.1, read as the reverse complement.
TTATTTGTTTCACAGTTAAATTTTTACCAATTGTTACCTCCTTAATAATCGAGCTACCAACCGTATCCATCGAGATATAAAAGCCTATTTCTTTTATTTTTTCAAGCAATTCACTAATATCGCACCTTGTCAATGGATCACCACCACATAGTGTAACCTTTCTAACGCCTTCATCATAAGCAAATCGTAAAAAATCAACTAATACATCTGTTAGTATTTTTTGCCCTTTTTCTTCTTCCCGAGAAAAACTATAACATCCTTTGCAATGTAAAAAACAACTTTGGCTTACAAAAATATTTAAATGCATTATATCACCTCTTTTTGCTTACCTATCTATCTTGTTCTACATACTTCTCGTTACATTCCCATTTTTATTAAATTTGCATATAAATCATTATCCTGCTTAACTAAATCAATTTTTTTGAAATAATTTCTTAACCTCTCATTGTAGGATAATATTTTATCCATCTCTTTTTTTGGTGAGAAACTGCTTAAATACTCTTTTACATCAAAGTCCAGTAAATCTGGAGAAGTCGTACCTTCTACTGGCACTAACCAGAAATGAACATTGACAAACACGTCGGATTTTTCATTTGAAAGAAGATGAGCATAATTCAACCCTAATTCTTTTCTCATTCCTTCTTTTGTCTTTTTGAGAATAAAAGAATATCTAAGGAATGTAATATCATCCAAAAGATCAAACGCCCTATAAGTTTTGTTTAAACCAAAAATATAAAATCCAGGACAAGGATACTTTGGATCAGCTCTAACAATTATCCCCTTATTTTCATAAATTGGTTTATTTTGTTCAGGAACATACTCTGGGTATTTTTCCATAAAATCCGCCCTAGAAATATCTTCTGGTGCTATATATGCTCTATAGTTTTTTGTTCCTCCATAGAAATGAATATAACGCATTCCTTTTGGTTCAGGCGGAAAGTCTTCTCGGTTTTCAGCATCAATAAATTGTAATTCTTTTTTACCTTCTACGATTTCTACTTTATTATTGTTTGTCATTTTATCCACTCCTTTTCATTATAAAACTGTTATTTCATTAATATAGAAAAACTTCAACATTGATTTTTCAACTGTAAATTATCGACTACATTTTGTTGTAGCCGATAATTACAGTAATTTTTTGCTTTTCCCTAATAGGAAAAAACATTATGCTTCTACACTAAAATGATTTTTCAGGTAAGAAACTAACTCGTCTGAGAAAACTTTTATCTCTTCAGTTTTTAACGTCGCATCATCACGGGCAATAGTTACACGAATTGTGATTTTTCTTTCATCTCTCTTCTCATATACATCTATAATTTCATAAGACTTTAATAATAATGATCGATATTTTGAAAGAACATCTTCCAACTGCTTATATTTCTCATAAGGTTTTAAAGAAATTGTATAATCAATGGAAACGGTAGGATACTTTGACGGTCTGCAATAATCATGACAAACTCTTTGAATTTGACTAAGTTCATCAAGACTAATATTTGCAATGACCATCATAGAAGTTTTGTGATACTTTTTTGTAATGCTTAAATTTGCAATTCCAATGTATCCGATACAAATACCTTCGATATAGACATCCATTACAGTATTTTTATCCATATAAAGATTATTCGGCTTAGACTCTACAAAGCTAACATCACAATTTTTTAAGAGTCTCACTACTCCATAAATTATATTCTTCATTTTCATATAACAACTAGGTGCTTTTTTAATGGAATCACACAAAATAATACTTAACTGTCTTCCTACTTTATCGCTAACGCAAACTGTTCCAATTTCAAAAATGCCATATTTAGAAAATTTTCTTGCATTTTTAATTGTTGCAGCCAGAAGCGATAACCCCAACTCATCTCGAATATATTTGTTAGCAGGTTTGTTGACAATTTGCTCACAGTATGACTTATCAATATCTGCATTCCTCAAAAAATCATCATCATACCAGATGTAGGTATTTACTTCGTGAAGATTGTATTTTTCAGCAAGTGCTTTTTTTAACTCATATTCCTCGATGTATTCAGGAACGCCATCGTGTTTAATTTCAAGATTTAAATTCAAAGGCTTTGGTTCGAAATTATTATACCCATATACCCTTGTAATTTCCTCAATAACATCTGCATCATTCCCTATATCCTTCGTGGATCTATAAGTCGGCACCGTAACCATGTAACTGTCTTCTTCAACAGTAACTTCCATATCAAGCGACTTTAAGATATCGGATACCAGTTGTGAATCCATCTCAAATCCTAAATAACTTCTTAGCTTTTTGCGAGTAAGCCGTATTATATTTTTCTCCTGTTTATTGGGATAAATATCCACAATATTAGAAGTAATACTCAGTCCACCGTTTACCTTTTTTAATAAGTATAAACATCTCTTTACTGCCAAGATTGTCATTTCCGGATCAAGACTCTTTTCATGCCTTATACTTGATTCATTCCGATTGTGCAATAAAATTGAACTTTTCCTAATTGTTGATGCATCATAATTTGCAACTTCAATAATTATACAATCATCTTCGCTAGTTACTTCATAATTTTTTAATGTACAAACTCCTGCTACTTCTATCGGCTTGTCATTACCATAAACAACTACGTTGTTTTTCGTGATACCATAATCATTACATTCACTTTCGTCGAACGTTCTAACAGAAATGTACGAAATACCATTGCCTTTTAAAGCAACTACTGGTAATCCAAGTTCCAAAGTAACATAGCTTGTAATCATTTCAGTTAATGTATTACATTCATAACCACAGTAATGTAGAATTACTTTCATATTAATATCGGTAATTTTTTGATTTACTCCAGCAATCTTTACAGCTGTATATCTGTTAACAGTGTCAACATATATATTAGCAGTCAAGCTTTGCTGTATATCCATCACCATATCAATATCAGCTGAAATTTCTTTCAATTCTGCATTTACTATTGCTACAATTTCTCTTGCTATTCCGTAGTGTCCCCAAAGATCTGGTCTATTAGTTAAGGATTTATTATCTATTTCGACAATAATATCATCCAATTTCACATATTCTTTGATATCAGACCCTAGAGAATATTGTTTGGGTAAATCGATAATTTCAGAATTATTTTGTGAAATATCCAAATCCTTTTCAGAAAGGCAGACACCTTCACTTTTGATTCCGAAAAATTCTACTTCTTCGACACTCTTTTCTTTTACTTTTCCACCAGCAATACAACACGCGGTTATCATACCTACATAAGCATTTTTAGCAGAAGTGATAACACTGATTTCCTTACTTCCAATATCTAATGTAAGTACAACATATTTGGATTTTTCTGGATGTTTCATGATGTCTACTACTCTTGCAATAACAACGCCAGAAATACTGTTGCCTTTTACCGTAACATTTTCGACTTCAGCAGTAGTCATAGTGAATTTATCCCAAATATTCAGCCAGTCAATTGGCTGTTTAGAAGAAATAAATTCGTTAAGCAAGTTGCATGAAATAAACATTATCATCATCCTTTCTACATAATGTTGAATTGATTTAATTCTTCCAAATCACACGAATTCAAGATGCGAATGTCATTAATGTGATATTTCATCATTGCAAGTCTTGTTAGACCTATTCCAAATGCAAATCCAGAATATTCATCAGGATTAATATTGCTCAGTTTGAGAACATTCGGATGAACCATACCACAAGGGCAAAGTTCTAGCCATCCACTACCTTTACAAGTTGGACATCCTTTTCCGTTGCATATCAAACATTTAACATCTAACTCAAATCCCGGTTCTACAAACGGAAAATATCCAGGTCTTAACCTTACTTCTACCTCTTTACTGAAAACTTCACTTAAAATTCCTTTCATCACATACAGTAAGTTCGAAATGGAAACATCCTTGTCGATAACCATTCCTTCCAACTGGAAAAAAGTATTTTCATGGCAAGCATCAATATCTTCATTTCTGAAACATCTGCCGGGTGCTGCAATTCTCAATGGTGCTCCATACTTTTCCATTGCTCTAACTTGGCATGGAGATGTATGTGTTCTTAATAATCTACCTGAGCTTGTCCAATATGTATCTTGCATATCTCTAGCAGGATGCGAAGACGGAATATTCAGTGCATCGAAGTTATGATATTCATCTTCAATTTCTGGTCCAGAAACAATCGTAAATCCCATTTTTTGAAGAATATCGCATACTTCCTTACCTACAATAGTAATTGGATTTAAACTGCCTTTAGCTTCGTTTACAGGCATCGTTAAATCAAATTTGAATGTGCTCTTAGAAATAAGCTCTTCATTTTTTGCCCTTACCATTTTGGCAATTTCGTTCTTTAACCTGTTGCATATTGTTCCGATTTCTCTTTTTTCTTCAATCGAAAGATTTTTCATTGATGACATTACTTCAGTAATCCGACTTTTTTTACCAATATATTTGCTTTTTATTAAAGTAAGATCTTCTAAAGTCGTAGCTGATGCAATTTCGTCAATAAATTGTTCCTTCAATTTCAACAACTCATCTTTCATTTTGCATTCTCCTTCAATTGTTGGGTTAAAACTGAAACATTTGAAAACATTTTTCTTAAACTTTGTTTCCTATCCTCCTTCCTTTTCTAGTATCAGCACTAATTACAAAAACCGTATTTCCAGTTTATGTATATATGATACTTAAATATGTAACATTATATCACTTGCCATCTTTTATGTCAATGAGTTTTATGTGAATTTTGTCGTTTGTGCCACATTTTTTTATGTTATACGAAAAATAATACTAGTATTATATCAATTATATTATATTATATTATGTTATGTAGAATTAACATTTTTGCAAGATTTATAATTTGTAGGTTGTTCTCTAGAAACATGTATAACTTTATGTTGATAAGTTTTTTATTAATTTTTAGTCTTACTCTTTCAATTTTTTTAACAAACGAAAAATTTCTGTAGTCTTTTTTTGTTCATTTTTAAATATTTTTATGCATATGCTCTAGATTTCTTTTGCTATATTCAATGCTATTTCTAAGCATTGTTCTAGTATATCTGTTCTATCTTCTTTTAGTGTTCTTAAATCCCAAATACCACCATCTAATGTATCATCTATATATAAAAATTGATAAACTTCAATTTTCCTAGATTTTGCAACAGCCATAATAGATGCACATTCCATTTCTACAACTTTGCAACCTAAATTTATTCTATTTTCAGCCTTTTTTTCAGTTTCTTTATATACAGCATCAGTTGTCCACGTTCTTGTCAATTCATATTTTATGTTGTTTTTATCAAATATTGTGACTAATTTCTTATAGGTTTCTATATCTACAAAATCAGATAATGGTATGTAGTGATAACTTGTACCTTCATCCCTATATGCCTTTGTTGGTATAATAAAAGCTTCTTTTTTTAAATCTGCTGTAAGTTGTCCACAAGAGCCAAAAAATATAAATTTTTCAACTCCTCTACAACGCATTTCTTCCATCATTGATACAGCTGCTGATCCACCCATCAATGTTTTATATAAAATAACTTCTTTTCTATCAATTGCTGTTTTATAAATTTTAATTATATCTCCACAAACATTAATATAACTATATTCTTCAAAATCATCTCTTTGTTCTATTTCATCTATTAATTCTTTCTTAAAACAAACTATTGCTATTGCTGGTAATTTTTTTGCATTTCCTACAAATATTTCTGGTTTTACTATTTCTTTACTTTCATCATATGATTCAATTAAACTCATTTAATCACCTCTATTATAATATCTCTTTTATTTCCAATAAATCTTTTATTTGATAATCTGGTATAATATCAAGATTACTATTTTTTCTGTTATATGGATTATACCATATAGCCTTTATATTAGCATTGTGTGCTCCTTTTATATCTTTTTCTAAACTGTCTCCCACCATTACAACTTCATCAAATGTCAAATTTGTTTTTTCTAGCAAAATATTAAAAATCTTGCTGTTTGGTTTAGCTACCCCTACTTGTTCTGAAACTATAATATCTGAAATGTAAGTTGCTACTTTACTATTCATTATTCTTGGTCTTTGTAATTCTACTAACCCATTTGTTATTACATATATCTTATATCCTTTATCATATAAATATTTAATGATTTTATATGCATTTTCGGTTAGGTCAGATGTTTTTGCAAAACCTTCTTTAAATAATTCATTTGCTTTTTTGTAATTATTATATTCTATATCAATTTGTTTAAAAAAAAGTTCAAATCTATATTCTGGTATTTTTTCTGCAGGAATACTACTTTTTTTATTTATAGCATCGTCCCATAACTTCCAATCTAATGGTCTAAATATATTCTGATATTGATTATTATATTTTTTCCCTATTCTATAAAATAAATATTGTAATGCCTGTTTTTCACATTCTTTATGATTTATAATTGTATCATCGGCATCAAAAATTATAGCTTTTATATCTTCTAACATATAATACTCCTTCTTATTTATTATTTGAATAAAAATAGTATATCATAAATAATTTTTAATTTCTACTCTCTTTTATAAAAATCTAGGGTAAAACCTTATATTTCAGTGCTTCTAAGAATTTATTTATCTAAAATCATTATTCTTATAACTTTAGTAACTTTGTGTAATTTTTTTCTTTAATTTCACTTGCTTTTTACCTCAAAATATGGTAGAATATTATGTGTTATAATTCTAGTATACATTAAAGGAGGTGCAAAAGAAATGCCAAATATCAAATCAGCAAAAAAAAGAGTTAGAATAATTGAGAAAAAAACTTTAAGAAATAATATGATAAAATCTGGATACAAAACAGCTGTTAAAAAATTTGAAGAAGCTATTGCAAGTGGAAACATTGAAGAAGCTAAAGTTTTATTATCTAAAGCTACTAAAAAAATTGACCAAGCTTGCACAAAAGGAGTTCTTGTTAAAAATACAGCTGCTAGAAAAAAATCTAGCTTATCAAAAAAATTAAATGCTGCTATTAGTGCCTAGACAAAATAAAAATTATGCATAGTTTTTATTAAAAAACCTTTCTAAAAAAGGTTTTTTTATTGTCTTTTATTTCCATTGTTTTTTGTATATTTTCATGTTACTATTAATTATGATGATATAAAAATTTAAGAGGTGCAATATGATTAAAAAGATAATTGATACTTTTAAACATTTTGATAAAAAAACTTCTAAAATTATGAGATATGGCTTGCAATTTTGCTTTGTACTTTGCATTGTATCTGTTTTTATTTTATTTACTTACAATGTTACTTTTCATTCTCCTTTTATGTATTACATAGGCATTTCTTTATTTAAACTTAGTTTAACTTTTGCAATAGAATTTGTTGTTTGTGGTCTTGTAGTAGACGGAATAAAAAAACAAATGGTTTAAAATTCTCTTACATGAAATGAACCTAAAAGATGAAAACTTTACTTCACCTTTTAGGTTTTATTTAAGTTAAAATTTAAAATCCAAATAGGCATATTTCTTCGTTTTAAAATTCAATGCTTTTTCAATATCTTGCTTAGCCTTCATAGAAATGTCGCTAATTCTTCTTGATGCATTTTCCCTTTTTACTAATGGATTAATGTACCTTATTTTTATTTTTTCTATGCTAACACAATATTTATCTTGTACTAAAACATCACTCTCATTTATTTTTGTAGCCTCTTTCCAAATTTTAAAACACTTAGTTATATCTTCTTCTCCACAATTTTCAATTTTTTGAATAATTTCTTTTTCTGATAAATGATATAAATCTTTTTCATCTAGTATATTTTTTTCAAGGCTTTTCTTTATAATATCTGCTAAAAATTGCATTGTAAATTTAAATCGATTTTCTCTATAAAATATTGATAACTTACTCATATTTTCAACAAATTTTTCTGCTATTTCTTTATTTTTAAATCCTATTTCTTCTATTTGCTCTTCATTTTTTTGTACTTGGATATTTTGATAAATTTCTCTTACTTCATCTAAATTCCATAACTTCTCTCCCATTACTCCTAATCCGTCAGAAAATGTATATTCTAGCCTATCAGCAGAAAGCTTTGGAGTTTCATTGTCAGCAATTGGATAAATATGATAATCTGATACTTCTTCTATTTTTATCCCATCTCTATTTAATAAACTCATTATTTCATTTGATTCGCTAATAATTTTAGTAGTTAATTCTTCTGATTTTTCTTGCTTTTCATAATCCTTATTCATGAAATCTAAACTATGTTTAAATACTGATGTAGAAATATCATGAAATAGACCTGAAAGTGTTTGTTTTTTATCTTTTGTAAAATGCCAAACAATCAAGGCTACCCCTACACTATGGTCTAAATTGGAATACCTCAATTGGACATTAGAAAGTTTTGAATAACAAATCCCACAACTTTTGCTAATTCCTCCCTGCTGTTGCATCTCAGGTGTATTGACATATTCGTATAAAAAATCAGGTATTTCTTCTGATAATATATTAAAGTATTTTTTTATTGGTTCACTTAAATTATTAAAATAACTTTCCATATTTTAAACTCCTAATTATTGGTTCAATTCCTCCAAAAACATCTTGTTTAGCATTTGTGGGTTAGCTTTTCCTTTGGTTTCCTTCATAGCTTGTCCTACTAAGAAACCTAAGGCTTTATCCTTTCCTCCCTTATAATCCGCTATTGATTGTGGATTTGCTTCTAATACTTTTAATACCACATTTTTAATTTCGCCCTCATCTGATATTTGAATCCAGCCTTTTTCTTTGATAATTTCTTCTGGATCTCTTGGATTTTCAAATAATTCTTCTAATACCTTTTTAGCAATGCTTGAACTAATAGTTCCTTTGTCAATTAGTATAATTAGTTTTCCTAATTGATTACTGTCAAATGGTATTTCAATTGGTTCCATCTCGGTTTCATTTAAAATTCTTGATATATCAGATATAATCCAATTGTTTACTGCTTTTGGATTATTACATACTTCGATTGTTTTTTCAAATAAGTCTGATAAATACTTTGAAGATGTGATTAAATTAGCATCTTTTTCTGATAATTTGTATTCTTGTAAATATCTTTGTTTTCTACTTTCTGGTAATTCTGGTAAGCTATCCTTAATGTTTTGGATATATTCCTCTGATAATTTGATTGCTACCAAATCTGGTTCTGGGAAATATCTATAGTCTTGAGCATCTTCTTTATCCCTCATAGAAAATGTTTTTCCTGATACTTCGTCCCATCTTAATGTTTCTTGGTCAATTACGCCTCCATCTTCAATTACATCAATTTGTCTATCTACCTCATATTCAATTGCTCTTGTAATGCTTCTAAATGAATTCATATTTTTCATTTCAGTACGAGTACCTAATTTTGTATCACCTTTTTTTCTAACGGAAACATTTACATCTGCTCTTAAAGAACCTTCTTGCATTTTACAATCTGAAACTTCTATGTATTCCAATATAGATTTCAATTTTCTTAAATATAATTCTGCTTCTTTACTGCTCCTCATGTCTGGTTCTGATACAATTTCAATTAATGGCACACCTGCTCTATTTAAATCAACTAGGCTTCCTCCTCCAAACTCGTCGTGATTTAATTTACCAGCATCTTCTTCAATATGAATTCTAGTCAACCTGATTTTTTTCGTTTCATTATTTTCTTCAATTTCTACATAACCATGCTCACATAGTGGCTTGTCAAATTGTGAGATTTGATAAGCTTTTGGAAGGTCTGGATAAAAATAGTTTTTTCTATCATTTTTGCTATCTCTTGAAATTTCACAATTTGTTGCTAAACCTGCTTTTACAGCATATTCTACTACCTTTTCATTCAAGACTGGTAGTGTTCCTGGCATTGCCATACAAATTGGACAAGTTTGTGTGTTTGGAAGTGCACCAAATTTAGTTGGACAGGAACAAAATATTTTTGTTTTGGTTGAAAGTTCTGCGTGTACTTCTAGTCCTATAATTACTTCATAATCTTCTCTTGACATTTATTTTCCTCCTTAAAATAACCTTATTTTTTAAATGTAGGCTTATAATTCTCTCTGAATTTTATTGCTTGTTCAAATGTATAAGCAGCATTTAATATTGTTTCTTCACAAAATCTATTTCCAATTAATTGCATACCAATTGGCATTCCTTCTTTATCTACACCAGCTGGAATTGATATTGCAGGAAGTCCTGCTACATTAATAGAAACTGTGCAGATGTCTGCTAAATACATTTCTAATGGGTTGTCTGATTTTGAACCTATATCAAAGGCAACTGTTGGTGATGTTGGTGTTAAAATAACATCATACTTTTCAAATCCTTTGTTAAATTCATTCATAACTAAAGTACGTACTTTTTGTGCTTTTTTGTAATAAGCATCATAGTAACCAGAAGATAGTACATAAGTTCCTAATATAATTCTTCTTTTTACTTCTGCACCAAAGCCTTCACTTCTTGATTTTTTGTAGATGTCTTTTAAATTTTTAAATTCTGGCGTGCGATAAGTATATCTAATTCCATCAAATCTTCCTAAATTTGAACTTGCCTCTGCAGAAGCTATAATATAATAAGATGCTAATGCGTATTTTGCTATATCTAGTGAAAATTCTTCAATTTCAGCTCCTAATTCTTTGTATGTTTTAATTGCCTTTTCTAAAGATTTTTTTACTTCTTCATTAATTCCTTCACCGAAAAATTCTTTTGGTACTCCTATTTTTAACCCTTTTACATTATTTTTCAATGCTTTTGTGTAATCTACTTTTGGTCTATCACTAGATGTAGTATCTTTTTCATCATGCCCTGCAATAATATTTAAAAGCATTGCACAATCTGTAACATCTTTTGTGATTGGTCCAATTTGATCTAATGATGAAGCATAAGCAACTAGCCCATATCTTGAAACTAATCCATAAGTTGGCTTTAACCCTACTACACCACAAAAACTTGCCGGTTGCCTGATAGAGCCCCCTGTATCAGAGCCTAAAGCCCATGGTACCATTTGTGCCGCAACAGCTGCTGCTAATCCTCCTGATGAACCTCCTGGTACTTTATTTAAGTTCCAAGGATTTTTGGTTTTTTTGAAATAAGAGTATTCTGTAGAACTTCCCATAGCAAATTCATCCATATTCAATTTTCCTAAATTAATCATGTTTTCTTGCTCTACTTTTTCCATTACTGTTGCAGAATATGGTGATATAAAGTTTTCTAACATTTTTGAACTACAGGTTGTTTTTATTCCCTTTGTGCATATATTATCTTTAATTCCAATTGGTATACCTGCTAAGTTTCCTTTTATCTCCCCTTTTTCTACTTTGTCTTGCACTATTTTTGCTTGCTCTATTGCATCTTTATTTAATGTTGTTACAAAAGCTTGTACTTGTTCTTCCTTTTCCTCAATTCTATCACTATATGCTTTTGCAATATCTGTTATACTTAATTCTTTGTTCTCCAATTTTTCTTGCAATTCGTGTACTGTTAATTCTGTAATATTCATTTGGTTTCCTCCTTAAATTAATTAATTACTTTTGGTATTTTGAACATATTTTGTTCTTTTTCGATTGCATTTTGTAACAAGCTTTCATTATCTTCAAATACTTTTACTTCGTCTTTTCTAAATACATTTTTTGCTTCATTATTCCCTATTGTTATTTCTAATTCATCTACTGGTGCTGTGTTAACAATATTTGCAAAGTTTAGAATGTCTTGTAAATGCAAAATATAGGTATCCACTTCGTTTTCTTCTAATTCTAAATGTGCTAGATTTGCAATATGTAAAATTTCTTCTCTACTTACTTGCATTTTATCATCTCCTTAAATAAATTCGTTATCTATTATATACTTTTTTTGGCAAAAAAACAAGCCTAAAATGGCTTGTTTTGCTATATAAAACTATTTTAATTCTACTACAGCTCCAACTTCAGTAAATTTAGCTTTTAATTCTTCTGCTTCTTCTTTAGAAGCTCCTTCTTTAACTGTTTTTGGTGCTCCATCTACTAATTCTTTTGCTTCTTTTAATCCTAATCCTGTAGCATCTCTAACTACTTTGATAACTTTGATTTTTTGATCTCCAGCTTCTGTTAATACAACATCAAATGATGTTTTTTCTTCTACTGCAGCTCCTGCTGCTCCACCTGCTGCTGGTGCTGCAGCTGCTACTGCAGATACTCCATATTTTTCTTCGATAGCTTTAACTAAATCTGCTAATTCAACAACTGTTAAAGCGTCGATTTCTTCGATTAATTTTTCTATTTTTTCCATTTAAAAATCCTCCTATTTTTTGTGATATTACATCACTTTTTTATTTTTTAGTTTGTAAGTAAACTACTCTTTTTTATTTTTTAAGCTTCTGGTTGTTCTTTTTCTGCAGTTTCTTCTGCTTGTGCTGTAACTGCAACTTTTTCACCAGCTTCTTCTTTTTGTATTCTTACTTGATCAAGTGCAACAGCAATTTTTGAAATATTTCCAAGTAATGCTCCTGCAAGCATTGATAATAAGGTTTCTCTTGATGGTAATTTTGCAAGTGTTATGATTTCTTCTGCTGTCATTACCTTTCCTTCAATTACTCCACCTTTGATTTTATAGTATTCGTTATTTTTCATGAAGTTATATATTATTTTTGATGGTTCTAAATAGTCTTCTGAACTGATAAGAACTGCTGTTGGTCCTTCTAATTTTTCGTCTAGACCTTCTATTTTGCATTCTGCTAATGCTCTTTTTGTTATGTTATTTTTTATGATTGTATATTTAGCTCCTGCATTTCTTAAGTCTTTTCTTAGAGTTGTATCGTCTGTTACATTAATTCCTCTATATTCTGTTAGAAGTATCAATTTTGCTTCTTTCATTTCTTCGGCTAATTTTTTAACTTCTTCTTTCTTTTGATTAAGTATTCTTTCACTTGGCATGTATTTTTCACCTCCTACAATTTGCTTTTTATTCTTTATTCAAGAAATCCTTTTTTGATTTTTACATTATAGAAGCTTAAAACTTTCTTCAATGCAAAAATAGTGTTCTTTGTCCTTCCAAGATAAAGAGCACTATTTAATAAATAGCATAACTTTTACCTCGGTAGGACTTACTTTTGCCTACTGTCTTTGGCTGTATATTTTTATTTTTGATTAATATAAATTCCTGGTCCCATACTTGTTGCAATTGCTATACTTCTAATGTATTGTCCTTTAGCTGCTACTGGTTTTGCTTTTATTATAGCATTGATGATTGTTTCATAGTTTTCTAATAATTTTTCACTACCAAATGAAACTTTTCCAAATCCTAAGTGAATAATATTAGTTTTGTCTAAACGATATTCTACTTTACCTGATTTGATTTCATTAATAGCTTTTGTTACATCCATTGTAACTGTTCCTGATTTAGGGTTTGGCATTAATCCTTTTGGTCCTAATACTCTTCCTAATCTTCCTACAACTCCCATCATGTCTGGTGTTGCTACTACTACATCATAGTCAAACCAGTTTTCATTTTGGATTTTTGGAATTAATTCTTCTGCTCCAACAAAATCTGCTCCTGCTTTTTCTGCTTCTTCTGCTTTTGGTCCTTTTGCAAATACTAATACTTTTTGTGTTTTACCTGTACCATTTGGAAGTACTACTGTACCTCTTACTTGTTGATCAGCATGTTTTGAATCTACCCCTAATTTTACATGTAATTCTACTGTTTCATCAAATTTTGTTTTAGGCATTTTTTGAATAATGTTTAATGCTTCTTTTATTTCGTATTCTTTTGTTTTGTCTACTAATTTTAGGCTTTCTGCCATTCTTTTTGATGTTTTCATTTTTTACCCCCTTTGGTTTTAACGAGCTTTTAGCTCTCCCAATTTATTTTTATTTTATTCTGTTACTACTACACCCATTGATCTAGCAGTTCCTTCTACCATACTCATTGCTGTTTCAATGCTTGCTGCATTTAAGTCTGGCATTTTTTGTTCTGCAATTTCTTTTACTTGGGCTTTAGTAATTTTTGCTACTTTGTCTTTATTTGGCTTTCCAGAACCTTTTTGAATATTAATTGCTTTTTTTATTAACACTGGTACTGGTGGTACCTTTGTAATAAATTCAAATGATTTATCTTTATATACAGTAATAACTACTGGTATAATCATTCCAGGTTGATTTGCTGTTCTATCATTGAATTCTTTTACAAATTGCATGATATTAACACCACTTGATCCTAATGCTGGTCCTACTGGTGGAGCTGGTGTTGCCTTTCCTGCTTCAATTTGTAATTTAATAATATTTGATACTTCTTTTTCTGCCATGTAATGGCACCTCCCTTTTGCTTTTTAAGTTATTTCATTTTTTGTACTTGTGAAAATTCTAATTCTACTGGTGTTTCTCTACCAAACATA
>CANQTZ010000025.1 GCA_947626865.1 uncultured Clostridia bacterium | reverse complement strand
TTAGAAGATGAGGAAGAAAAAACAATAGAAGAAACAATTGAAAATGCTAAAAAGCAAATAGAAGAGAAAAAATATGAGGAAAACTTAAAAGAAAGAGGATTTATAAATATAACAAAAATGATATTTGCATTTAAAGGAAAAGAAGTAAAAATGGAAGTGTATTAATGGTTGATTTCAATATAGAGGTTAAAAGAACTAAATGTCTATGGATGTTTAGTTTTTTTATATTACAGGAAAGTTACAGGAATATTACAATTATATAAAAAATGAAAAAATTATTGCTAAAAGTAAAAAAATAAGATATACTAAAGATGATACATAACAAGTTATGTGCAACAACGAAAAATATAAAAAAAGTCGAAAAAAGTATTGAAAAATAGTAGTAAGATGTGATATATAATTGGGTAAGGTTTGTATAATCAAAACACAACATAATATCACTTAAAAGCCATGGAAAAAACCAAAAGAAAAAAGGAAGAAGGAGGAGAACAACTATGGAAGAGGCAAAAGAAAAACAAAAAGAAAGAAACAAAAGAGGGGGTGAGAAAATGAAAAATAATGGTAAAAGAAAATACCAAAAAGGTATAACATTGATTGCATTGGTAATAACTATTATTGTTTTGTTGATACTAGCAGGAGTAAGTATTGCGACGTTAACAGGAGAAAATGGAATATTAACAAAAGCAAACCAAGCGAGGGAAGATACTAACCGAGAAGGAAGTAGAGAAAAAATAGAATTAGCAGTAATGGCAAGTTATGATGAGAATGGAAATTTTAATTCAGACAAATTCAAAGAAGAAATAAAAAAATATGGTGGAGAAATAGTATCAGAGAATGAAGATACAATTGTGGTAGAAGTGGATGGATATGAAGCAAGAGTAGATGCGAAGACAGGAGAGATACTTAGTATAGATAAACATGGGGTTACTCCAGTAATTGATTATGCATTATATGATGCAGATAAAAAACCATTGGATGAAACATCAGAGAGTGAAAGTCAAGATGCATTTTTAACTGTAATATTAACTAATAGAGATAAATTAGGTACAGTAAAAAAAATAACGGTAATAGGAGAAGAAGAGGCAACTGCAGAAGAACAAAATGAATTAGTAGGAGAAAATGGAGAAGTAAGTTATAAAGTAAAAAGAGGTAGCAAATATACAATAACTGTAGAAGCTGAAACTGAAGGTGTATCAAAAAAAGCAGAAAAGACAGTAACTATAAGACCAGAACCAGAATTTTGGAAAATAACAACAGAAGATGATTCAGAGTGGTATGATTATGGTGCAACAGTAAATGCACCAAAATTAGTAGGAGACATGACACCAATAAAATATGTGGGAGAAACACAAGAAGGAAATAAGTGGGCAAATGCAATAACAGCAGATGGAAGTATGTGGGTATGGATACCAAGATATGCCTATAAAATAACAGAAGGATATCATACTAAGACGGCAGGAACAATAAAAGTGGCATTTTTAAGAGAAAATAATAATGATTTCTTAAATGGAGAAGAAGGACAACTAGAAACAGCTCCAACTAAGATAACGTATAAAGATGGAAACAGTGGTGAACAACAACAATGGCTAGTACATCCAGCATTTACAGGAGTACCAGAAAATGGAGGATGGAAAACAGATGTAACAGGAATATGGGTAGCAAAATTTGATGCAACAGGAAATGAAACAAATTTAAGTGTAAAACCGGGAAAAACCCCTTTTGTAAGTAAAAATATTAATGAATTCTTTAAATTAGCACAAAGTGCAAAATTTGGAGAAGCAGATATGGTTACATTAAATAGTCATATGGCAAAAAATAGTGAATGGGGAGCAATAGCATATTTAGCTCAAAGCCAATATGGAACAAAAGGACAAAAAGTAGAAAAAAATGATCAACTTATAACAGGAGGAAGTAGCACAAAGACAACGATTTATACAACTAATGCAAAACAAAGTACAACACATAATGCAACAGGAGTATACGATATGAGTGGAGGAGCTTATGAGTTTGTAGCGTCATATGTAAATAATGAAAATAGTAATTTAGAAACATATGGAGGAAAAACTGAAGGAGACTTATATGGAGCAGCAGATGGTGATGAAAGAAGTAAAAGTACGGAGTATAAAACAGTATATAAAAAGGGAGAACTTTATAATCAAAAAAACGATTATGAGGCAAGTAAAGGAAAAAAAGGAGATGCAATATATGAAACATCAAATGGTTGTAGCGCTCATGCAGATGCATGGCACGATGCGTACACTTGCTATCCGTATTCATCTTCTCCGTTCTTCGGTCGTGGAGGCGTATACGCTAGTAGTGGGACGGGTCTGTACAGCTTTTAACGATAGCGATGGTGGTACTAGTTATACGGGCAGGTCGTTCCGCGTTATCCTTGTGCCTTAGTCCACTTTGATGTGCCCCTGTTCCTTGCTCCCTTTAATTGGCACTAATTTGTATAAGTGAAGAGATATATTATGCGAAATTTTAGAGAAAGATTTGAGTTTAGAGGAGTTTGTTAGGCTTTAAGAACAAGTTTAAAGACATTAGTGAGAAACATAAAGGAGGCACATATATTAATTACAAATACATTAAAAAAGGACGGGCGTTTGTTATGCTTATAGCATTACAAACGCCCAAAACTATATACTATATAAACGATACCTACTTACCCCATAGCATCCAATGCCAAAATTGCCTTAGCATAAATCTTACAAGAAAGCAATAAATGTTTAATATCAATAAATTCATCAGTTTGATGACACATATCAGGAACTTCTGGAAAATTAGCCCCAAAAGAAATGCAATTGTCAAAAGCACGAGCAAACGTGGCACCACCAATAGCAATAGGCTCCAAAGAGGAATTAGTTTCTTCATTATAAACTTTGCAAAGAGCTTGGACTAATTTATCATTTTTAGAAAGATGCAAAGCTTCTTTATAAGAAATAGTATCAAAATCAACATTCACATATCTACTAGTATGCTTTAAAAAAGCATTTCCAATATTAGTAGTACTAACAGTAACAGGAATTCTAATATTAAATCCAATTTGCAGAACATCATCATTCAAACAAAAATCTCCAACATTCAAAGTCAATTTACCAGACTCATCTTCGCAAGCAATTCCTAAACTTTCGCCCCAATATTGAGTATTAATGAACTTACAAAAAAAGTCAAACAAATCAATTTTTATATGATAAAAATTAAAAATTTGATGTAATACAACAATCAATCTAGAAATCGCATTAACACCTAAATCAGGATGTGCAGCATGTGCAGAAACACCATAAGAAGTAAGTTTAATATTTTCAAAATCTATTTTATAAATATCAATTTCAAAATCTTTTGCATTTATAATTTCTTTAATTTGAGAAATTAAATCAGACATTACAATATTATTAGCATTAATTTTTAAAATAACACTACACATTTTAGGAACAACATTAATAGCATTGTCATAACAATCAATTTCTTTAATTTGTAAATCAGAAAAACGCGAATTAGAATAATCCATTTTAACATAAGAAGTAACAATCGACTTTTCAGCATAAATACAAGGAAAATCAGCATCTGGGCTAAAAGCAACAGTTGGAAGCTCTTCATGTTTCTTATAATACTCAATACACTTCCAGTCATTTTCTTCATTCAAACCCAAAATAAGTCTAACACGCTTGTGAACATGGCACGTTTCCATAACAGCCCTCATAGCATATAATGCACTCATAACAGGACCTTTATCATCAATAGATCCACGACCATAAATTTTTCCATCTGAAATAGTTGCACTAAAAGGCGGAAAAGTCCAATTATCTCCTTCTGGCACAACATCTAAATGCCCAATAATACCAATTAATTCATCACCATCACCAAACTCAATATAACCACAATATCCATCAACATTTTTTGTTCTAAAACCAAAATCCTTTGCAATATTTAGAACATATTCTAAAGCATCATTAATAGCAGAACCAAAAGGCTCTTTAGAATTAGTAGAAGGAGAAATAACGCTAGGAATTTGAATTAATTTTTGAGTTTGCTGTATCAATTCATCTTTATGACTTTCAATATAGTTATCTAACATAGAACCAGTCCTTTCTTTTTTCACAGTATAACACATTTTATGCTAAAATAGCAATAAATAGAACTTGACAAATAGGAGTATAAAACGATAAAATGAAAGGGAAATAAATAAGAAAGGTAAGTGAAAAAGTTGGATAAATTAAAAATAACAGAATTAGAAAAAAAGGCAAATGAAATTAGAAAAAATATTGTTGAAGAAGTATATCATGCAAAGTCAGGACATCCAGGAGGTTCTCTTTCTGTTGCCGATATTTTAACGGTATTATATTTTTATGAAATGAATGTTAATCCAAAAGAGCCTGATTGGGAAAATCGAGATAGATTAGTGCTATCTAAAGGACATTGTTCACCAGCATTATATAGTTGTTTAGCAAATAAAGGATTTTTCCCTGTTGAAGATTTAGCAAATTTTAGAAATATTAATAGTTATTTGCAAGGACATCCAGATAAAAATAAAGTACCAGGAGTAGATATGACAACAGGTTCGCTTGGTCAAGGGTTGTCTTCAGCAAATGGAATGGCAATAGCAGGGAAGATGGATAAAAAGAATTATAGAGTATATTGCATTTTAGGTGATGGCGAAATTGAAGAAGGACAAGTTTGGGAAGCAGCTATGGCGGCTAGTCAATACAAGTTAGATAATTTATGTGTTATTGTAGATAACAATAATTTGCAGATAGATGGACCAATTGATAAAATTATGAATTCATATCCAATTGATGAAAAATTTGAAAGTTTTGGATTTTATGTTATAAATATCGATGGTCATAACATTGAAGCTATAATAGAAGCTTTTGAAAAAGCAAAAAGCATAAAAGGAAAACCAACATGTATAGTTGCCAAAACTATAAAAGGAAAAGGAATTTCCTATATGGAAAATCAGGCAGGATGGCATGGAAAAGCACCAAATGAAGAACAATACAAACAAGCAATAGAAGAAATAGAAAAGAATATTTAAAA
Source organism: uncultured Clostridia bacterium (assembly GCA_947626865.1). Lineage (GTDB taxonomy): Bacteria > Bacillota > Clostridia > TANB77 > CAG-508 > CAG-269. The sequence continues at coordinate 15,818 of CANQTZ010000025.1, read as the reverse complement.
TAAGGGAGGCTAATAAATTGAAGGAACAGGACAAGAATATGCAAATGATCACTTACTCAAAAAAGAAGAAAATAATTGTATATATTGTTCTAATGATTATATTGTGTTATGTGTTATATACAATATATCTTTTAATTAAACAACCAACTAATATTTTTACAATAGAAGAAGGAAAGCTATATCAAGAAGAAATAGATATAGGTTATGTCATTAGAAATGAAAAGGTAGTAAAAGGCGAAAACTATAAAAATGGTATAGAACAAATTAAAGCAGAGGGAGAAAAAGCAGCAAAGGATGAAAAAATATTCCGATATTATAGTTCACAAGAAGATACTCTAAAAGAAAAAATAGCACAATTAGATACAAAAATACAAGAAGTAATGCTAAAAAGTGAAACCGCACCTAACTCAGATATGAAATTAATAGAAAACCAAATAGACGAAAAAGTGCAAGGAATGAGTCAAATAACAGATAGTACAAAACTAGCAGAATATAAAAAAGAAATAGATGATTTAGTTAGCAAAAAAGCAAAAATAGCAGGAGATTCAAGTCCACAAGGTTCATACTTAAATGAACTAATAGAAGAAAGAAAAGGATATGAAAGCCAATTAAATTCTGATGCGGAATATGTAACAGCCCCAATGAGTGGTATTGTATCATATAAAGTAGATGGATTTGAAGAAATGTTAACACCAGAAAATTTTAGCACAATAAGTGTAGAATATTTAGAAAATTTGGACCTAAAAACTGGAAAAATAGTCGCAACAAACGAAGAATGTGGAAAAGTTATAGACAATTTCTCTTGTTATGTAGCAACGATATCAACTTCAGAAGAAGCAAAACAAGCCGAAGTTGGAAACAAAGTCAAAATAAGGCTATCTAATAATGAACAAGTATCTGCTGAAATAACAAACATCATAAAAGATAATGACGAAAAAACACTTCTTATATTAAAATTAGAAGAACAAATAGAAGAATTAATAAATTATCGAAAAATCTCTTTTGAATTAATATGGTGGGATTCGTCAGGTCTAAAAGTACCAAATCAGGCAATTGTAAAAGTAGGTGACTTGGATTATGTAGTTAGAAGCAGAGCAGGATATTTAAGCAAAATATTAGTAAAGGTAACAAAACAAGGAGACAAATATTCAATAATTAATTCTTATTCAACAGAAGAACTAACAAAAATGGGATTTTCTAATGAAGAAATAGCAGAATACAAAAAGATATCACTTTATGATGAAATATTATTACATCCTAACTTAGATAGAATTGAATGAAATGTTACAGAAATATTACAGAAATATTAAAATTTGATGACATTTGTAAAAAATATTGACAATATTGTAAAAAAAGTAGATACTAAAGAAAACAAAACAAATGAAGTGAATTTTAGGAGGTTTTTTTATGGCGGGAGCATTAATGAATAAAGTGTGGGATTTATTTGGAATGGACTCACAAGAAGTTGAGGATTATGAAGATGAAAATGTATATGATTATGATGAAGAAGATGAAGTAGAAGATAGAAAAATATTTGGAAGAAAAAACAAAGAAAAAGTTGTATCAATGCCACAAGCACAGGCAAATGCAATAAAAATGGTAATATCACAACCTACAACTTTTGAACAATCAGATGAAATATGCAGTTTTTTGAAAGAAAAGAAATCTGTTATTGTGAATCTAGAATATGTAAACAAAGATGTTGCAAGAAGAATCGTTGATTTTATTAGTGGTGGAGTATATGCATTAGATGGCTACATTCAAAAAGTATCAAATTCTATCTTTTTAGTTGCACCATCAAATTATGAAATTACAAACGAAATGGCAAGAGAAGAAATGAAAAGTAAGCTATCTGTTTCATGGCTAAAAAATAATGGTATCAACTAGCTAGTAGTTTTACACTTTTTGCTATTTATTAAGGAGGAAAACAATGATAACACCTTTAGATATAGAAAATAAAAAGTTTTCTAAGCAAATGATGAATGGATACAGTGTAGAAGAAGTAGATGATTTTTTAGATGACTTAACTCACGACTACACCAAAAACTTCAAAGAAGTTACAGAACTAAAAGCAAAAGTTGAAGAATTAACACAAAGCTTAGAACAATATAAAGCAATTGAACAAACATTACAAAGTACTTTACTAATGGCTCAAACAACAGCAGAAGATGTAAAAAAAGTAGCACAACAGCAAGCAGAACAAATAATAAAAGAAAGCAAAATAAATGCTCAAAAACAAGTGAATGAACTTGAAAATTCAGTTGTAGCCAAAAAGAAACAGTTAGAAGATATAAAAAAACAATTTGATATTTATAAAGCAAAAATGGAATCACTACTAATTGCACAATTAGAACTACTTAAAGACATTAATAAAGAAGATGTATATTAATATTACAAAAGAAACTATCTATGAAAAATAGGTAGTTTTTTGAATATTCATAAAATCATTTAAGAAATAAAATTACAATTTCTTGACGAAAAATATTACAAAATAACACAAATATTACAGAACTATTAAATGTATGTTACATTTGTATTAATACTCTTGACATTCTGCTAAAAAGGAATAAAATAGTAATGTAAAGAAAGGTAATCAAATGAGAATAATAGGTGGAAAAGCAAAAGGAACTAAATTATACACATTACCAGGCGAACAAACAAGACCTACATTAGATAGAGTAAGAGAAGCATTATTTAATATTATACAATTTGAATTACAAGATAGTGTGTTTTTAGATTTATTTTCTGGTAGTGGGGCAGTAGGGATTGAAGCAATAAGCAGAGGCGCAAAAAAAGCCATACTTTGCGATAATTCAAAACAAGCAATAGAAATAATCAAAAAAAACATAGAAAAAACACACACCATAGCATCAATAGAACTTTATCAAACAACATTTAGCCAATTATTACAAAATAAAATAAAAGAAAAATTAGATATTATATATATCGATCCACCATATCAAAGCAACTATGCCTATGAAGCAATAAAGATAATTTTGGAAAAACAATTAACAAACAAAAACACCATTATCATTGTCGAAACAGATAATTCCGAAAGAATTATACAGCAAGTACAAAATTTACCAATAGAAATAAAACAACAAAAAAAATACGGAAGAGCTAATCTTATCTTCTTAGGCGAAAAGGAATAAGGCATAAAAAGAAAGGAGTAAATCATGGAAATATTTACATTATTAGAAACTTTAGAGGAAGTATTAGAAAATAGCAGAAATCTACCATTTTCTTCAAAAGGAGTAGTAGATAAAAACGAAATGCTTGATTTAATAAAAGAAATCAGGCTAAAACTTCCAGATGAGTTGAAGCAAGCAAAATGGATAAAAGAAGAAAGACAACGTATTTTAGTAGAAGCACAAAAAGAAGCAGATGGTATTGTAAAAGAAGCAGAAAACAGAATTATTGCTATGATAGATGAACATGAAATTACTAGAAAAGCTTATGACCAAAAAACAGAAATTATCGAAACAGCAAACGAAATGTCAAGAGAAATATCAAAAGGAACAAAAGAATATGCTGATAGTTTATTAGCAAATACAGAACAAGTATTAAACGATACATTAGATAAACTTGGAAATAATATGACAGAAGCATTAAATCTAATGAGAATATCTTTAGAAGATATGATTAAAACAATAGAAAATAGTAGAAAAGAATTAGAATAATAATAAAGAACAAAAGTCAGATGTCAGAAGTCATAAAGGGAGACTTTTGGAATTTGACTTTATTTATATTGAAGAAAAAGTTAATAGGAGGTAAATTAAAATGGCAAAAAAGAAAAGATATCCCAAAAGAAAATCTCCGGCATCTAAAGCAGATGTGGCAGTAATTTCTTTAATTATATTTAGTATATTATTAGCGGTATTAATTTATACAAAATCAGGTATTATAGGATTAAAATTAAATGAAATATTAGGCGGTATGATTGGAATAGTACAATATGTTTTACCAATTGGAATTTTTGTAATTGCTATTAAACTGGCATGTGAAGGAAGGGAGGAATTAAATGCTAAATTAATACAATATGGACTCCTGTTAGTTAGTCTATGCATTGCATTTAGCGTATTCCAAGTTTCATCAGGAGAATTACAAGCAGATAAAGAATTATCAGAAGTTGTAAAAGATGCATATTTCTTAGGAACACAAAGCAAAGGAGGGGGAGCAATAGGCTCTTGTCGGAGCAGTTCCACTAGCTAAATTATTAGGAGAAGTAGGAGCAGTTATCCTTTGTATCGGAATTGCAATCATTTTAATGGTATTTACATTTGGAATTAATATGACAGAATTAATTAATGGGATGGTAACAAAAGCACAAGATGCAAAAGAAGAAAGAAAAGCATATAGAAATGAAAGACGAATGCAATATGAAGAAGAAATGGAAAAAGAAGAACCAAGAAGGAGGAAAAGAGATAAAGCTGAAAGAATGCCTCAAAGAGAGAGAGAAAAAGAAGAAAAAACTTCAATGGCTGACCAAATAAAAATCAATTTTGGAGGAAGATTTGTAGATAGCACAGAACCTGAATTGAAAAAATATGACCACAGTGAAGACGACTTAGAGCCACTTACCAAAGAAAGTAAATTTAAGAAAAAAGAAAAACGAGAAGATCCACAACCAGAAATGCAACCAGATGTAATTGAAAACAATTTATTTAAAGATGTAGAAGAACAAAAAGAAGAAAAGAAACGTGCAGTATTACAATTAGAACATGCTATGGTTGTAGAAGATGAACATTATGAATATCCACCAATCGAAATACTTAGCAAATCAACTAAAAAAACATTAAAAGGTGGTGCAAAAGCACTAACAGATACAGCAACAAAATTACAAAAAACATTATATAGCTTTGGAGTTTCAGCTAAAGTAGAAAATGTTTCAGTAGGACCTGCAATTACTAGGTATGAATTAAAACCAGCAGAAGGTGTACGTGTTAGCAAAATTGCAAACTTAGCAGATGATATTGCTTTGAATTTGGCCGCAGAAACAATCAGAATTGAAGCACCAATACCAGGAAAGCAGGCAGTTGGAATTGAAGTACCAAATCAAGAAAGAGAAGCTGTACATTTAAGAGAAGTGCTAGATAGTGATGAATTTAGAGAGGCACCATCAAAACTTGCAATTGCATTAGGAAAAGATGCAGCAGGAAAACTTCAATTAGCAGATATTGCAAAAATGCCACATGTTTTGATTGCTGGTTCAACAGGAGCAGGAAAGAGTGTATGTATAAACACAATTATTACAAGTATTATTTATCATGCAAAACCAAGTGAAGTAAAATTTGTAATGGTTGACCCAAAAGTAGTAGAATTATCTGTTTATAATGGAATACCACATCTTTTAATTCCAGTTGTAACTGATCCTAGAAAAGCAGCTCGGTGCTTTAGCATGGGCTGTACAAGAAATGGACAATCGTTATAATTTATTTGCTGAAAAAGGTGTAAGAGATTTAAAAGGATATAACAAATCAATAGAAAATGAGGAAGGAGCTGGACAATTACCACAAATTGTAATAATTGTAGATGAGCTTGCAGATTTAATGATGGTAGCAAAAAATGATGTAGAAGATGCAATTTGCCGTCTAGCACAAAAGGCAAGAGCAGCAGGAATGCATTTAGTAATTGCAACACAAAGACCATCAGTTGACGTTATTACAGGATTAATTAAGGCAAATGTACCATCAAGAATTGCATTTGCAGTATCATCACAAGTCGATTCAAGAACAATTTTAGACAGCGTAGGAGCAGAAAAACTATTAGGAAAAGGAGATATGCTATATTTCCCAGCAGGAGCACCAAAACCATCTAGGGTACAAGGAGCTTTTGTAACAGATGAAGAAGTAGAAAAAATTGTAGATTTTGTAAAATCTAATGGAACAGCAACATATAGTGAAGATATTTTAGAGAGTATAGAAAATGGAAATAAAACAGACAAAGAAATGGCTAAAGAAAGCACAGAAGAAGATGACACAGATCCATTTTTAATGGAGGCAATTCAAACTGTAGTAGAAACGGGTCAGGCTTCAACCTCTTTCATCCAAAGAAGATTTAAAGTTGGTTATGCAAGAGCAGGAAGAATTATAGACCAAATGGAAGAAAGAGGAGTGATTTCTGGCTATCAAGGTAGTAAGCCAAGAGAAGTTCTTATGACTTTGGAGAAATGGAATGAATTAAAAATGGGAACAGGTGAAGGTGCTACTACATCAAATGCAAGTTAATAAGTGAGGATGTATATGAAATATAGTGAAGAAGAAATATGGAATTTTGTAAAAAACTTAGATGAAAGACAAAGAAAGATTGTATTGTCATTATATGAAAAAAATGATGAGGTATTCGATACAATCAATTATAAGATATTAGATGAAAAATATGCACAATTAGAAGATAAATTATTGCTACTTACTAGTTATGAAGAAGATATACAAGAAAAAATTTGCAGATTAAATGAAAATGCATATAATATTTTTGTAACAGCAATGAAAAAGCAAGAAGAAAAAAGTGGTGAATGGGTTGAGTTTACAGATAAATTTATACTTAACTTATATACAGGGGAATATAATAGATTAATCAGAGATATAGAAAATAAACAATTAAGTCAAGAGCAAATTGAAAAAATAGGTTATATTATAGCAGAAGAAAATATTTTTAATATAGAAAGTCTAGAAGATGTAAACAATTATGAAAAAACAAAAGAAACAATATGTGATGAAATAATGCGCAATCCTAATTCAGAAGAATTAGAAGATTATCCTGAAATTTATGAGCTAAGTCCATTGGAAAGAATGAAATTTGCTGTTTATATGAAAGTATATGGACAACATTTAACACAAGTAGAGAGATTAATCAAACTATATGGAGAGGATATTGACAATTTAGAATTAAACGATAAAAACAAAAGTGTAATAAAATATATACAAAGCTTGAAGATTATAGGAGAAACAGATGATGAAGAATTATTAAAAAGGATTTATGAAAAAAGCAAAACAATTCAATTAGACAGTATATATGATGTGAAATTTATAGAAAGAAGATTAAAAGACAGTTATCAAGAAAACTATAACCAAAAGTTATATCAACCCAAAGAAGAAGATTTAATAAGAGTAGAAGAGGTAAATGGAAAACAAATACCTATCTATGATGCAGGAACAGAGTTTAGTATTTCTCTTACCAGTGTAGGTTCAACTTCAAATGAATTAGCAAATTATATCGATGGAGACTATAAAAAAACATGGAATCGACCTAAAACAAAATCGCAAAGATATTGTGCTAGTCAAATAAGAAATGATATGGCATCTACCCATAGAATAATGCAGGTATTATATGGATTTAAACATCATGAAGAAGGAACATTAATGGCATCAGGACCAGAAGATTTAGGTACTGTAAACTGGAGTTTTAGACCAAGAATAACTGGAAATGAAAAATATTGTACAGAAAATACTCAGATTAATGAAACTGGAGGTGTTTACGAAACCAATGAAATGGATTATTCCAGAAGATTACCAAATGGGGAAATACAGCAACCAGATTATATAGTATTTATAAATGGAGGCAATTATGAGTTTCTAGAATCTAATGAAGAAATGGTTTGGAAAAATAGTTTGAAAGCTGCAAGTGACTTTGGGATTCCAATTGTAGTAGTAGACAGAAAAAAATGTGCAATATCAGAAAAGCAAAAGATATCAAAAATGATAGACGAGTTTTTGGAAAGTAGAGATAAAAGAATATTAATTGATATTTTCCAAAAATTTAGTAATAATCAACTAGGAAATGAAGAATTATTTAATTATGGAACATGGCACCAATTGTGGAATGAAAAAGGAATAAGCAAACCTCCAAGAATGTTAGATAGATATCAATTACTTCAAGTATTAAATAAGCTAAGAAATGAATATAAAAAAGACAAAAGAGTATCTGTGCAAGAGTTTAAAGAAAATTATGATAAAGTAGATAAAGAAGAACAAGACAAGGCAATGAAAGAATTACATGATAGTATGAATTTGGTAATAGATGAATATTTAGAAAAAGGGGAAGAGTAGAAAATGGAAAAAGAGGAAGATAGACAAGAATTTGAAAAAAAGCTAGAAGAAGTTGCAGATAGTATTATTAATATTGCTAAAGAAAGACAAGCTGAAAAATAATACATATTTTGAAAAATACAAATGAAAGGAGAAGGACTTTGCAAAAGAAAACCGATAAGTTTTTGGATAAAATAGTAAAAAAAGATTATAGTAATGAACTTGAAAAAGTACTTGAGGGGAAATATTTTGATGAAAATGCAAAAAATCTTCTCCTTAATATAGTGTATAAAATTGGTACAGCATATAAAGATTATGAAACAGCAAAGGTAAATGTACCATCAAAAGAAGATTTTATACAATCAATCATAGAAATTGTAAAAAATGATTGTGATAACATCAAAATAGTAAAACTTCATACAGAAGAAAGTGAAATGCTAGGTAAAAAAACGTTTTTAGTGGAAAGAAATCAAAAAAGAATTATATGTTATCCAATTGAAAAGAAACTGCTATATTGCTTAGCAAAAATCGATAAAAAAGAAAAAATTGTAAAAAGTAAATATCCAATAATAGATAAAACATTATCTCATCTAATAAATATAGGAAATAATATTGATATGACAGAAGCTATGCGCGATTTTAATGGATATTCATGGACAACTATTCCAAGAGAAATAGAAAGTGTTTATCATAATATAGTATATCAAAATATTAGGATTTTAGTGGGGCATAAGTTTTTACAGAAATGGATTCAAAATAATGAATATATTATGGACTATTATGAGTCATTTAATAATAAATTAGAAAAATCATATGGCAAAAGATTACAAGAAGAATTTACAGAAGAGGTAAATAAGGTATCTGTTTTACTTTCAATTCGCTATGAAGAAAAAATAAAAAATTCTCTAAAGAAACAAAAGCGAGAAATAGAAACAAAATTAGAAAAAATACAAGATGACAAAAAATTAATAGAAGATATAACAGAGCAAAAGAAACAAATAGCAAAAGAAATTAAGTACATTGATGAGACATTGAATAATAAAGATATGTTACAAAAAGAATATGAAAAAAGAAACGAATATTTACCTTTGCAAGAAAAGATTTTTAGCATTAGAATTTTGTCAAAGATTATGATGGAAGAAAGAGAAGAGAAAATAAAGCAGTTAGAAAAATGGAATACATTGTTAAATCCTCAAAAATTTGTAGCATATAAGAAAGAATTGGAAACAAAGGATAAATATTTAAAGCTATTAGATGTAGAAGATTTCAACAAGGCAATTGAAGATTCAATTTTAACTATACAGAAGATATTTTTATTGTGTTATCAAAATAAAGTAAAAAAAGCAGAAACAAAACAAGAACTAATAAAGCTAATTTATGAATTTAGGTATTATTGCTTATTACCATTTAATCAAGAAAAATTAATATATGATATGGAAGAAATTAAAGAAGAAGTTAGCGAAGTACAAAAATTATTAATTAGTAAAGCACATGAGCATAAGATGATTGAAACTTTTTCAAAGGATAAGGAAATAGATTTTCAAATATTAAAGAATATTTTTTATATTCGAGTGATTAATTTAGAAGATTTATATATTAAATTTATAAAAGAAAAAGAGCAATATTATGTGCAATTGTTTGATGAAAATGTATTTGAAGAAAAGGTGGAAATAAAAGGCATAGACGAGTTTGATAAAAAAGATTTGCATTTTAAATTTAATAAGAAAATAAAAATTTTTAACTAAATTATGAGGCAAAGCCTTAAAAAATGTTACTGGGTTATTCTGATACTTCAGGTGGAATACTTACCTTGAAACCATTATTTAGTAATAAAAAAGAAGGAAAGGAATGGATTTTAAATTATGAAAATTACTTTTTTAGGAGCAACCAGAACTGTTACAGGATCTAACTTTTTAGTAGAAGCATGTGGAAAGAAATTTTTGGTGGATTGTGGAATGTGGCAAGGAAAAGCAGATTTAGAAGAGCAAAATACAGAAGAATTTAATTTTAATCCAGCAGAAATTGACTTTATGTTGTTAACACATGCTCATATTGACCATTCAGGAAGAATCCCAAAATTATATAATGAAGGTTATAGAAATAAAATTTATGCTCACAAAGCAACCTGTGATTTATGTGCTTTAATGTTGCCAGATAGTGGACATATTCAAGAAATGGAAAACGAGTGGAAAAATAAGAAAAGGAAAAGAAAGGGCGAAAAGGAAATTCCACCATTATACACAGCAGAAGAAGCAGCAAGATGTTTGGAGATTTTCGAACCAGTACAATATGATGAGATAATTGAAATCACAGAGAATATTCATGTAAGATTTAATGATGCTGGACACATGCTTGGCTCTAGCATTATAGAATTATGGACAAAAGAAGGAGAAAATGAAACAAAAACAGTATTTACAGGAGATTTAGGTAATAATGATTTGCCACTATTAGATGCACCTACTATGATAGAAGATGCAGATTATTTAATAATGGAATCAACTTATGGAAGTAGATTACATTTACAAAATGATAAAAAAGCACAATTATTCTTAGATATAGTATCAGAAACTTTAGATAATGAGGGAACAGTAGTAATCCCATCATTTGCGGTAGGTAGAACTCAAGAGATTTTATATGAACTAAATAAACTAAAAGAAACAAAAGAAGATGAAGAATTTAGAAGAAAATACAAAACTTTAATGGAAGCAAATGTATTTGTAGACAGTCCACTTGCAATATCTGCAACCGAAGTATTTAAAGAAAACACCAACTTATTTGAAAGAGAAATACAAGAAGAAATAATGAGAGGAGACAATCCACTAGAATTTCCAGGCTTAAAATTCACACGAACAGCCGAAGAATCTAAAGCACTAAACGAAGATCCAAAACCAAGCATCATCATATCTGCAAGCGGAATGTGTGACGTAGGAAGAATAAAACACCACCTAAAACACAACCTATGGAATCCAAAATCAACCATTTTATTTGTAGGATACCAAGCTCCAGGAACTCTAGGATACAGCATTGTAAATGGAGCCAAAAAAGTAAAAATATTTGGAGAAGAAATAGCAGTAAATGCCAGAGTAGAATACATAGAAGGCTATTCTGGACACGCAGACCAAGAAGGACTTATGAACTTCATATATTCCTTTATCAGCAAACCAAAACACATATTCCTAGTACATGGAGAAGAAAACGGACAAAACGTCCTAGCCGAGAAAATAAAACAAGAAGCCAAAATAGACGTCATCATACCAGAATTTGGTCAAACATGTGAAATCAATGCACAAGAAGACACAATACAAATGACACAAACAATAGAAAGAAAAGTACCAAAAACAATCCGAACAGAAATCATCACAAGACTAGAAAAATTAAAAGAAGAAATCAAAGACATGGACAGCTATGTAAGACAAGACATCGATGACAAAAACTTAAAAGACGAAGACATCTTTAGAATAAACGAAAAAATAAAAGACTTAGAAAAACAAATAATAAATGTAATAGAAGGCTAATGTGCCATTTGGGACAGGCACCAACGGTACATCAATGTATCATTTGGGACAGGCACCAACGGTACATCAATGTATCATTTGGGACAGACACCAACGGTACATCAATGTATCATTTGGGACAGGCACTAATGGTACATCAATGTGCTTTTTGGGACAGGTTACCGACTTGCTTAAAAAAGTTTCGCAAAAGGTACATTTGTACTACAAATTATATCAAAAGCATTAGACACAGTTTAAAAAAGAGAAAGGGGAAGTTATGGAAAACAAGTACTTAAATGAAGCAATTATTGGAAATAGATATATGTTAGCAACTTATACTAGTAAAGGTGAATTGCAAAGAATTTATTTTCCGAATAAAGATTCTAGGCAATATATTGATTTTTTTCACACAGGAGTGAAGATAAATAATTCGGATTTGATTTATTTGCATGATGATATTAATAATGTTTATAAACAATATTATGATACAGATACAAATATATTGAATACTGAAGTTACAAATACATATTTTAATTTGAAGGTGCTTCAGACTGATTATGTTATGATAAAGGAAAATATTTTAGTAAAAAAATATACTTTTGTAAATGAAGCTACGATTGATTTAGATATCAGTTTTTATATCCATTCGGAATTACTATCTAGTTACAATAATCACGTTGGATGTAAAGTGATAGATGGAGGCATGTTACAATATGCGCATGACTTTAGTTTTGCGACTTTTGCAAAAGGTTATGAGATTTCTAAACATCAGATTAATGGAAGCAAAGATACTATAAAAAGAGGCGAAATCTATGACAAAGATTATATTGGGATGTCAAAAGATAGTAGCATTTGCTTCAATTTGGGTGTTATTAAACCTCAAGAAAAAAAGACGATAGAAATTTGTATTGCAATTGGAGAAAATATCAATATATCTGAAATGGAAAATGAAGTTGAAAGAATTAAGAAAATTGATTTAAATAAGGAATATACAAATACAAAGGCTTATTGGAGAAAGTATGTAAAAACTCATAATGGATTGAATTTGAAAAACCCAGAAAATAGCTATTCAGAAAAAATATACAATATTTATCGAAGAAGTATTTTACTATTTCCATTATTGACAAATCCAGACACTGGTGGAATTATAGCTTCGCCTGAAATTGACGAAAACCTTACACAGTGTGGAAAGTATGCATTTTGTTGGCCAAGAGATGCAGTATTTATAACTAAAGCATTAGATATTTTAAAAATGGAAAAAGACACAGAAAAATTTTATAAAATATTTTGTCAAAAAACCCAAAGCAAAAATGGAATGTGGGAACAAAGATTTTACACAGATGGCAAACTAGCACCATGCTGGGGATATCAAGTAGATGAAACAGCAAGTGTAGTTTTTGGAGTGTATGAGCATTATAAAACTACAAAATCTGAGAAATTCTTGAAAGACAATTTGCAAATGTGTGAAAAGGCAGTAGACTTTTTAAAACGATATGTAAAAGATTGGCTAGCCATAGAAGGAAAAGATGAGCACGATAAGGATAAAGTTGGTGAAGAAATAGAAAACAGCAACAAGAAATCAGGACATAAATATCATATTAGCTATGACATTTGGGAAATGTGTGAAGGAATCCATTTATATTCATTAGCCAGTATTTATTCAGCATTTGAATGTATCATAAGAATATATAAAGTTTTAGGAAACAAAGTATCAGACTTTGAAAAAAATCGCTTAAAAGAAGAAAAGGTAGCAAAAAATGAAAGAGAACTAGAAAAATTACAAGAAGGCATAAAAAAATATATAAACGAAAACATGTATGACGAAGAAAAGAAATGCTATGTACGAAATGCTCAAGACAAAAAGATGGACATAAGCATAATTGGAAGTGTAACACCATTTAATGTATTCAAAGCAAAAGAAAAGAAAATAGAAAACACCATAGAAAGAATCAACTTATCATTACGAACATACACAGGCGGTTACCAAAGATTCGAACACGATCATTATAGAAATGGAAACCCATGGCCAATAGCAAACCTTTGGATGACCCTATACTATTTAGAAGCTGGACAAAAACAAAAAGCCAAAGAAACCTTCGACTTCGTTGTAAAAACCACAGGAAAGCATAACTTTCTAGGCGAGCAAATAGACAACAACACCCTAAAACCTAATTGGGTAATAGGACTAGGCTGGTCACATGCAATGTTTATAATAGTTTTAGAAAAACTATGTGCCGTTTGGGACAGGCACTAATGATACATCAATGTACCATCTGGGACAGGCACCAACGATACATCCATGTGCTTTTTGGGACAGGTTATACATTCTAGTGATAATAAAATTGTAAAAAAATGTAAAAAAGTATATAAAAAGTATAGCAAATTTGTAAAAAATGTGCTATACTTTTTATATAAAGTAATTTAATAATAAAAAATTGCTCTTAAGTAAGTTATAAAAAAAGCAAAATCTAAATTAAAAAACAAGGAGGTATGTGTATTGCCAAGACAACCAAGAAAAGAAAGTCAGAGTAAGATATATCATTGTATGCTCAGAGGAATTAATCAGCAAGATATTTTTTTCGATGAAAAAGATTATTTAGAATTTCAAAATATTATTAAAAAAACCAAAAAAAATTATTTCTATAAAGTTTATTCATATGTTTTAATGCCAAATCATATTCATTTAGAAATCAAAGATGAAATCCAAAAACTATCGCAAATTATTCATAGCATTGCAACTAGCTATGCCAATTATTTCAATAAAAAATATGAAAGAAAAGGACATGTGTTTGAAAATCGTTTTAAAAGTAAAAATGTAGAAAATTCATATTATATACTCAATCTTCTTAGATATATCCATCAAAATCCTGTGAAAGCTGGAATTGGCAAAATCAATGAATATAAATGGAGTAGCTATTTAGAATATTTAACATACCACGACGAAAACCAAATTACGGATGTAGAAGAAATTATGCCAATGTTTTCTCAAGAAAAAGAACAAGCCCAAAAAGAATTTTTAGAGTTTAACAGTAAAACAGTAAAATTTCAAGAAAGCATTGAATTATTGGAATATGAAATGAGAAATAGACTGACAGATGAGGAATTGATTTATTTCATAAAACAAGAACTTGGAATTTATAATATCCAAGAGATACAAAATTATAGTGTTGAATATAGGAATGATGTAATACGAAAAATAAATAAGATTCAAGGAGTATCACAAGTACAAATAGCAAGAGTATTAGGAATTACTAAAAGAATGACACAAAACGCGTGTAGAAAAGAAAAAAATTCAAGTTAACCTGTCCCCAAAAGCACATTGATGTACCATTAGTGCCTGTCCCAGATGATACATCGATGTATCATTGGTGCCTGTCCCAAACGGCACATCTCGGAAAAAAGGGAAAAGAAAAAAGAAAAAAGTACTTGCAAAGTATTGCTTTTTGGTATAGAATTGAATTGCCTAAGAAAATTAGGTAATACTATAATATATAATAATATAAAATTAGATACTAAATGTGTATGTATGCATTGCATTATGCATGTGTATTGTATGGTATGTTAGTGTCTTAAAGGAGGAGGAATTTTTATGTCAGTTAAAATTGGAATTAATGGTTTCGGAAGAATTGGAAATTTGTCTTTCCAAGCAGCTTTACAGAGAGAAGGGGTAGAGGTTGTTGCGATAAATGATCCTTTTATTACTGCGGATTATATGGCGTATATGACAAAATATGATACTGTTCATGGTAAGTTTGAGGGGACAGTTGAAGGCAAAGATAATGTCCTAACTGTTAATGGAAAGGATATTAAGGTATTTAATGAGATGGATCCACATAATATTCCTTGGGGTGAACTAGGTGTTGATTATGTAATGGAATGTTCAGGTGTGTTTACAACTATGGAAAAGGCTCAAGCACATATTGATAGTGGAGCTAAGAAAGTTGTTATTAGTGCACCATCAAAAGATGCACCTATGTTTGTTATGGGGGTTAACCATACAGAATATGACCCAAGTATGAATATTGTTTCAAATGCATCTTGTACTACAAACTGTTTAGCACCACTTGCAAAAGTTATAAATGATAATTTTGGAATTAAAGAAGGATTAATGACAACAGTTCATGCAACTACTGCGACTCAAAAAACAGTTGATGGAGCATCTAAAAAAGATTGGAGAGGTGGTAGAGCAGCAGCAGCAAATATTATTCCATCATCTACAGGAGCAGCTAAAGCAGTAGGAAAAGTTATTCCAGCTTTAAATGGAAAACTAACAGGTATGGCTTTTAGAGTACCAACA
>CANQTZ010000024.1 GCA_947626865.1 uncultured Clostridia bacterium | reverse complement strand
AAATGGTAAAAATTAGATTACAAAGACAAGGAAAGAAAAAAGCTCCATTTTATCATATTGTAGTGGCAGATTCAAGAAGCCCAAGAGATGGTAAAATAATTGAGCAATTAGGAACTTATGACCCAATGACAAAACCATCAACAATTGTACTTGATAAAGCAAAAGTTGAAAAATGGATAAAAAATGGTGCAAAGCCAACAGATACAGTAAAAGCATTAATAGAAAAAGCAAATTAAAAATACGAAATGATAAACATTTGTAAAAATGGAGGAAGCAAAAAATGAAAGATATTTTACAAACAATTATTTTAAACTTAGTAGACCAAAAAGATGCGGTCGAAATTAAAGAATTAGAAGGAGAAAAATCAGTTGTTTTTGAAGTAAAAGTTGCAGATGGAGATATGGGAAAAATAATAGGAAAGCAAGGTAGACTTGCAAGGTCTATTAGAACTCTAATGAAAGCAGTTGCAACTAAAGAACATAAAAGAGTCTCTGTAGAATTTATAGGGTAAATGGAGTTTGAAATATGACAAAGTATCTCGAGATTGGTCAAATTGTAAATACATTTGGAATAAAAGGAATGGTAAAAATTAAACCTTTTACAGATGATATAAAAAGATTTGACAAATTGAAAACCATATATATTGAAAATAAAAAAGGTAGAAAAGAATACGAAATTGAGGAAGTTAAATATCATAAAGATATGGTATTAATGAAATTAAAGGATATTAATACAATAGAAGATGCAGAAAGATTTCGTCAAAGTTATCTATTAGTGGACCGAGAAAAAGAAGAACCTTTAGAAGAAGGCGTTTATTACATTGTGGATTTAATTGGTTTAGAAGTCTATACAGATGAAGGGAAACTACTTGGCAGGGTAGATGATATCTTTAATACTGGAAGTAATGATATATATGTGGTAAAAGATGAATTAGGTAAACAAATTCTTTTTCCGGGAACAGATGAAGTTTTGAAAGAAGTAAATTTGGAAAAAGGCAGAATAACTATTCATCTAATTGAAGGGTTAATGTAAAATATGGAAAGGATTTATTAAAATGAAATTTGATGTGTTAACTCTTTTTCCAGAAATGTTTGAACCAGTTAATCAAAGTATTTTAGGAAGAGCTATGGAAAAGAAACTAATAGATATTAATTTAGTAAATATTAGGGATTTTTCAGAAGACAAACACAAAAAAGTAGATGATACTCCATACCGGTGGTGGTGCAGGAATGGTTATGAGACCAGATGTAGTATATAATGCTTATAAATCAGTAAAAGATGAAAAAGCAAAAGTTATTTATATGTCACCACAAGGAAAAACATTAAACCAAAAAATTGTTGAAGATTTAAGTAAAGAAAGCCATCTTATTATATTGTGTGGACATTATGAGGGCATTGACCAAAGGGTATTAGATAAAATTGTGGATGAGGAAGTATCAATTGGAGATTATGTATTAACAGGAGGAGAAATTCCGGCAATGGTATTGATTGATACTGTAAGTAGATATATAGAAGGAGTTTTAAATCAAGATTCAATTCAAGAGGAAAGCTTTTCAAATAATCTTTTGGAATATCCGCAATACACAAGACCTGAAATTTTTGAAGGTGAAAAAGTTCCAGAGGTATTGCTATCAGGTCATCATGAAAATATAAAAAAGTGGCGTACTGAAAAATCAATAGAAATGACTAAAAAGAAAAGACCAGATTTATTAAAATAAGAAATCAAGAAGAAAGAAGGAGGGAATTCTAAGATGGATATTATAAAATCAATTGAACATGAACAATTGAAAAATAAAATACCAGAATTAAAAGTTGGTAATACTGTTAGAGTACACGTAAGAATAAAAGAAGGAAATAAAGAAAGAATCCAAGTATTTGAAGGAATTATTATTAAAGTGCAAGGTGGAGGAGTAAATCAAACATTTACAGTTAGAAAAATTTCTTATGGTGTAGGTGTTGAAAAAACTTTCTTAATACATTCACCATTAGTTGAAAAGGTAGAATTAGTAAGAGTAGGTAAGGCAAGAAGAGCAAGACTATATTATCTAAGAGATAGAGTTGGAAAGGCAGCTAAGACTAAAGAACAAGTTGGAGCAAGAATTGAAAATAGAGAAATTGTAATCAAAGAAGATTTAGTACAAGAAGAACCAGTAGAGGAAGCATCAAAAGTAGAAAGTGCTCCAGAAGAAGCTCCAAGCATCGAAACAGAAAAAGTTGAAGTTCAAGAAACAGTAGATACTGTAAAAGAAGAAGCAGTAGAAGATGTAAAAGCTAAATCAGAGGAAGTTAAACCAGAGGAAACTAAATCAGAAGAAGCTAAAAAAGAAGATAAAAAAGAAACAGAAAAAAAGGCTGATTAATTAAAAAATCAATATAATAATCTTTTACAGTTATTATATTGATTTTTTGTTTACATATCTTCCATATTGTAAATACCATTAGGTTTATTAATTAAAAATTTAGCAGCTTTAATTGCACCTTCTGCAAATACATTTCTTGAATATGTAGTATGTTTTAATTCAAAAGTTTCAGATTCTCCAAAAAATTGAACAACATGTTCTCCAACAATATTTCCACCACGAATCGAGTTCATTCCAATTTCATTTTTATCTCTTTTTTCGCGTTTAGCATGTCTATTGTATTCACAATGTAAATTATTTCCAAGAGATTGATTAATAGCATCAGCAAGCATTTGAGCTGTTCCGCTTGGGCTGTCAATTTTACGATTATGGTGTGTTTCTGTTATTTCAATATCAGTATCTTTTAATAAAGGAGCAATCCATTGTACTAATTTTTTCATAATCATAATGTCATAAGACATATTGGCAGATTTAAAAATAGGGATTTTTTTACTAAATTCTTTGATTTTTTCTTCTTCTTCTTTTGAAAATCCAGTAGTAGCAATAACAGTTGGTACATTATTTTCTACAGCATATTTTAATATTTGAATAGTAGCAACAGGAACAGAAAAATCAATAATTACATCAGGCTTTTCTTTAATATCTTCTATTTTGCTAAAAACAGGAAAAGCAAATTCGCCTGTTACATTTTTATCAAAGCCACTTTTTAATACTAAATTATTATCTTGTTCAATCAAGTCACAAACAATCTGTCCCATTTTTCCACTACATCCGTTTACCATTATTTCTAACATAATTTTAAAAATCCTTTCTACGTTTTATTAATTAATTTAAATAATTCATTTTTTAATTTAGTATCATCTTTAATTTTTGTTAAAGGTAATCTAGGAACTCCATAATCATAGCCAAGCAAATTCAAAGCAGCTTTTACAGGAATTGGATTTACTTCACTAAATAAAGTAGTAATCAAAGGAATAGCATCTAATTGCATTTTTGTAGCAAGCTCTATATTTCCATCTAAAAAGTTTTGTACCATATTGTGTGTATATTCTGGAGCAACATTTGATAATACAGAAATAACACCAATTCCACCAATAGACAAAATAGGTAAAATTTGGTCATCATTACCGGAATAAATAGCTAAATTATCACCACATAAATGAGCAATTTTTGCTACTTGTGATAAATTTCCGCTAGCTTCTTTGATGGCTACAATATTTTCGATTTTAGAAAGTTCTAAGCATGTTTCAGGTAAAATATTAACTCCAGTTCTACTAGGTACACTATATAGAATAATTGGTAAAGATACGTTTTTGGCAATTTGTTTATAATGTTCAATCAGACCATCTTGAGTACACTTATTATAGTATGGTGTTACAATTAAAAGACCATCAACACCTAGTTTTTCAACTTCTTTAGAGTATTCAATAACTTGTCTTGTGTTATTTCCACCAGTACCTGCAATAATAGGAACTCGTTTATTTGCTGTTTTGACAGCACATTGTATGGTCGCTATTTTTTCTTCTGTAGTCATAGTAGAGGCTTCACCAGTTGTACCACAAACAATAATGGCATCTA
The DNA here is from genome assembly GCA_947626865.1 of uncultured Clostridia bacterium. Classification (GTDB taxonomy): domain Bacteria; phylum Bacillota; class Clostridia; order TANB77; family CAG-508; genus CAG-269. The sequence continues at coordinate 17,691 of CANQTZ010000024.1, read as the reverse complement.
CCTTGTTTTGAATTTGATCTTCAACTAGTCTTTCAAATTCTTTTAAGTTTACACCTGTTTCATCAAAAGGTGTGCTAATGGCTGTTCCACAGCCTTTGAATAAGATTTTTTTGTTCATAAAATCACTCCTTAAATCAAGAGTATTGTTATATAAATGTAGTTACATCTATATTTATATTGAAATTATATTATAAAATGAGAAAAAAAGAAATAAAAAATTAAAAAAATTTTTAGAATTACTCGACAAAAATCAAATAAAGTGATAAGATAATAAAAAATCAAAACAACATTGGGGTATCGCCAAGCGGTAAGGCATCGGACTCTGACTCCGACATTCCTAGGTTCGAATCCTAGTACCCCAGCCAAAAATGTAAAAATATGTAAAAACTATTGAAAAATTATTATAAGTATGGTAAAATAAAAAAGTATTTTATCTATATATTTTTTTCAAAAGTTTATTTTCTGATTAAATTCAAGTAAAGTCGCAAAGGAGGTGTAAGATGGAAGAAAAAATATTACAAATATTAATGGATATACAAAAAGATGTATCGGGCTTAAAAGATGATGTATCAGATTTAAAAGGAGACGTATCTGATTTAAAGGGAGATGTGTCAGACCTGAAAAGAGACGTGTCAGTTCTAAAAGAAGATGTATCAGTCTTAAAGGGAGATGTGTCAGTCTTAAAGGAAGATGTATCAGTCCTAAAGGGAGATGTATCAGTTTTAAAAGAAGATGTGTCAGTCTTAAAAGAAGATGTAACAGCAATAAAAGCAGAACAACGAATTATGAAGAAAAATATAGCTTTGATTCTAGAAAAACAAGTAGAGATGTATGAAGAATTTAAACAACACGAAAGAGAAGCAAATATAAGATATAAGGAGTTAGATTATAGACTTACAGTTGTAGAAAATAGAAATTAAATCGAGATAAAATACACAATTCCAAAAACACTATAATTCATCAAAAACTTTGCAAGTGAATTATAGTGTTTTTTTGTGTGCAAAACTTTACTTTTACTCATTTTTACTATATAATATAGAAGATTAAAAATAAAGGAGCGAATACTATGAAAGAAAATAATAATTCAAACAATCAACAAGAAGAAGTAGATGTAAATCATTTAATGCAAATAAGAAGAGATAAATTAACACAATTACAGCAGGAAGGAAAAGATCCCTATCAAATTACTAAATTCAATAGAAACCATACAGCAGGAGAAATCAAATCAAATTATGAGGAATTTGAACAAAAAGATGTAACTGTTGCTGGAAGAATTATTGCAAAAAGAATAATGGGAAAAGCAGCATTTTGTACAATTCAAGATAGTGATGAAAAAATCCAGAGTTATGTAAGTATTAATGACTTAGGAGAAGAAAGTTACAAAGCATTTAAAACATGGGATATAGGAGATATTATTGGAATTACTGGATTTGTATTCAAAACCAGAACAGAAGAAATTTCTGTACATGCCAAAGAAGTAACATTACTTTCAAAATCATTAAGACCATTGCCAGAAAAATTCCATGGATTAAAAGATCCAGACTTAAGATATAGACAAAGATATACTGATTTAATTGTTAATCCAGAAGTAAAACAAAGTTTTATCATAAGAAGCAAAATTATTAGCAGTATAAGAAAAATCTTAGAAGAAAAAGGATATTTAGAAGTAGAAACACCTATATTAAATACTATTTCAGGAGGGGCAACAGCAAGACCTTTTATAACACATCATAATAGCTTAAATATTGATATGTATTTAAGAATAGCATTAGAATTAAACTTAAAAAGATTAATAGTAGGTGGGTTTGATAAAGTTTACGAATTAGGTAGAGTATTTAGAAACGAAGGAATGGACATTAGGCACAATCCAGAATTTACAATGTTGGAGTTATATGCAGCATATCAAGATTATCATGATATGATGGATATAGTAGAAGAAATATTTTCAAAGACAGCACAAAATGTATTAGGAACAACAAAAGTAAATTATCAAGGGCAAGAAATTGACTTAGCACCAGGTTGGAAAAGAATTAGTATGATAGATGCTATTAAAGAAGTTACAGGAATAGATTTTAATGAAATACAAACAGATGAAGAAGCAGTTTCACTTGCAAAAGAAAAGAACATACAAATACCAGATAAAACAAAAGAAACAAGAGGAGATGTAATTAGTTTATTTTTTGATGAATATGTAGAAGAAACACTAATTCAACCAACATTTGTATATGATTATCCAGTAGAAATATCACCACTAGCTAAAAAGAGTCCTAAAGATAACCGCTTGACAGAAAGATTTGAAGCTTTCATTGGTGGAAGAGAATATGGCAATGCCTTTTCAGAATTGAATGATCCAATTGACCAATATGAGAGATTTAAAAAGCAAGTAGAAGCAAGAAATGCTGGAGATGAAGAAGCAGGCATGATGGATGAAGATTATATTCAAGCTTTAGAAATTGGTTTACCACCAACAGGAGGCTTAGGAATTGGAATTGATAGATTTGTTATGTTATTAACAAATAGTGCATCAATTAGAGATGTTTTATTATTCCCAACTATGAAACCAATATCTAGTAACTAACATAGAATATTTTTTGTAAAAATATAGACTTTTTGGAGAAAATAAGATATAATATTAAAGAAATTAAATAAAGAAAGGGGAGGTTTTATGAACCTGAAAAAATTAATTATTTATGCAATAGTAATTGTATTACTATTATTACAATTTAATTTACTTAATTTTTGCAATGTATCAAATGCAGTAGATACTTTAGCAACATCAGAAGAAAGTAGATATTATGGCAAACAGTTAGAGAGAGACGAAAAAGATAAAGATGCAAAAATGTTTTATGATGTAATGGTAGAAATGCTTAATTCTGGAGATTTTGAAAACGGTAAGGACTATGATTTAGTAAAAAACAATAAAATTTCACAGGAAAAACTACAAGAATATGCCACGGGTTCACAAAATTTATTATATCAAATGGCAGCTGCAAGAGATGCATTTCAATATGACTATCCTGAAGCATTTTATCTGGATTTTTCAGCAATTTCGTTTAGAGTAACTTTAGGCTCAAATGGATATCATGCATATTTAGGAAAAGGTAGAAGAAGTGATTATTTCTTACCAGGATTTGTTGCTTCTGACAAAGAAGCGACAGCAGGTACAATAAAAGTATCTGAAGCAAAGGAAAAATATGATGCAGCAATGGAAGAAGCATTAAAACAAATAGTACAGACAGCTAGTGAGGATTCATCAAATGATGTAGAGAAAGTTAAATTAGCAAAAGCAGCTCATGATTATGTTACAAAACATATGATTTACAGATACGAATATCAAGTAGAAAATTTTGGAAGTACAGAAAAACAATATAGCAATGCTAGAACTGCTTATGATTGTTTAATTTTTGGAGAAGGTGTTTGCGAAAGTTATACAAGAGGATATAAAGCAATATTAGATAAATTGGATATTCCTTGTATATGTGTAATTGGTGCTTATATGGTATCAGATGTACAAACAGAGGAACATATTTGGAACTATGTTCAAATTGAAGATAAATGGTATGGGGTTGATGTGACGCATGATGATCCAATTATCAAAATAAATGGTAATCAAATAGTACAAAGCAAAGAATCAACCAAAGAAACTCGTCAATATTGCTTAGTAGGGCAAAATGATTTAAATGCACATCATATTCCATCAAAAATCTTCTCATCAGCAAATTATGAATTTGAATATCCAGAACTAGAACAAAGTTCGTATGCTGGTGAAGAATTCTATAATGTAGGTAAATTTAAAGTAAGAGCATTTGGAGTAGATTATGTGGAAAATGCTACTCACTCAGGATGGGAAAAACAAGATGCACCTATCAAAACAGAAGAAGTTTGGGTTAGTTATGATAATAAAAACTATACAGAAAATGTAGAAGAAAATGGACAATATATATTAGCTAAATTTGCTTTCTTACCATCACAAGAAAGTGACGAGTTGGTATATACAGATTGGGCATATATAGCACCTAAAAATTATGATGGTATAGAAGAAGATAGCTATTTCAATGAAGAAATAATGGGAGGACATTACTTAAAATTCCCAATGCCACATTTAAAAATGGTTCAATTTGCAGTAACAGATATACCACCAAAAGATAAAACAGCTCAAGAGGTTTTAGATGGTGGATACTACTATAAAGGAAGTCTTTCACTATTAACAGAAAAAACACCGGAAATTTTTAATGAAAATGATGTATATTATGCACCACCATATATAAAAAGTGCGACACCTACACAGAGTGTAAAACTTAAATTTGGTGAAACATATGATATGACTATTCAATATGATGATGAACTTGTTGCAATGGATGATCAAGAGCCAAAATTAGAGATAACCGATGTTTGTGGAACTAATAGAAAAACAAAACCATCAGCTATTGAAACTAGCAAATTAGAAGATATTGATTATAGCCATTTAGATGAAGGTAAAATAACATTTAAATTCGTTCCTAGTGATGAATTTGCAGCAAATGAAGTTTGCTATACAATAAGTTTAAAAGGTGTTAAAGGTAGAAGAAGTGGAAAAGCACCAATAGATGCTGTATGGGCTGTTGGCTCTCCATGTGATGCTTATGTTCTAAAAAGCCAAGGAATTGATTGGAATATTTTTGGGCAACCAGAATTAATGGATACATCATCTTTAGATACTAATGGTTGGAAAGGTTATGATATGTCTGATGGATCAGATGCAGATTTTAGCCAAATAGGAGATTTGTCTAAGTTAACACACCGTTTATCATTAGTTACAACAACAACAACTCCACAAGAAAATAAAGACATGTTAGATATACTTGGACAAAATGACGAAACAAAAAATGATAAGATATTAAATTCTGAAACATATAACATCAGATTACAATTATGTAAGATGCAAGTAGTAGAAACAGGGCAAAGTGTTAGAATAAGATTAGGTTTCCCAGAAGGAACAACTTATGAAGACTACTTAACAGGCGCAAAGGAATTTAAAGTATATCATTACAATTATGATGAATATGGAAATATAACAGGAGTTGAAACAATTCCAGTTGAAGTTACAAGACAAGGTTTAATTTTAATTGTAGATTCTTTCAGTCCATTCACAATTGCGGCAGTAGAAGGAGATGGAATAGCACCAACAGAGAAAAAATTAGTATTATCTAGTACAGATGGTGGTACTATTACTTATGAAGGTGTTGAAACAGATACGATTGATATGAATGAACATTCAGAAATCAATGTAGAACTTAAAGCAAATGAAGGAATGGTAATAGAAAGCATTGCAGTAGGTTCTTCTACAATACCAGTAACTAATAATGAAGAAATGACATTTACAATAAAGGCAGATGAATTAGAAGTTGGAACAACAAGAGTGTGTGCAAAATTTATGTCAAAAATTGTTGAAGAAGAGGATGAAGAAAGAGGAGAAACAGAAGTTGAAACACCTATAATGAAATATTTTATTGAAGAAGATGAAGATGGAAATAAATATATTTCAAAAATTGATACTAATACAACAATTCAGGAAATATTATCAAGTGTAAATTCAGATTATACTAATGTAAAAATGCTTGACAACGAAGGAAATGAAATAGAAGATATGTCAAAACCTGTTGCAACAGGTATGAAACTTGCTATTACAAGGGGAACAGATACAGAATTTACAGAGGATGACTGGATAGAATATTTTGATTTAGTTGTATATGGAGATATTGATGGAGATGGAGAATTGAAAACTAATGATATGTTAAATTGGAGAAGACATAAAATATCAGATGAAAGTTTATTAACAGGTGCATATGCAAAAGCATGTGATTATGACGGAAATGGAAAAATAACATCATATGATATATTGTCAATGAGAAGAAATTATATTAATAGTAAATAGCTAAAATAAAACTTAAAGAAAGGAAACCAAGTAAATGAAAAAAGGATCAAAGCAAATTTTAATAATATTAATAGCAATATTAATATCTAGTGTAGCAAGTGTCACACTTGCAGCAACTACAGGTTCGGTAGTATTAAATAGTGACAAACAACAATATAATCCAGGTGATACAGTTGTTGTTTCAGTTAATTTTTCTAATTTTCATACAGATGGTTCAGCAGTTGAATTTGGAGGAAAAATACAATATTCAGAAGGATTAGAATTAGAGGAAGTAACTACCAATAGAGATGCAGGATGGGATGCAGTAGCAGAAGGCAATAACTTTAAAAAAGAAACAGGTGGATTTAGCTTTGGTGCGGGAGCTGTTAATCCTAATTCAAAAGTATTTGATATAAAATTGAAAGTAAAATCAAATTTTACAGGTACAGCAAAAGTGTCTGTTACAAATATGGATATTAATGAAAGAAGTGATTTTGGAAGTGCAGAAACTTCTATAACAGTTGTACCAAAAGCAACAGATTCAGGAAATAGCGGAAATCAAAATGAAGGTGGAAACCAAGGAACTGGCGATAATCAAGGTGATAATGGAAATCAAGGAGCTGGTGGAAACCAAGGTAATAATGGAAACCAAGGAAATAGTGGAAATCAAGGAAACAGTGGAAATCAAGGAAACAGTGGAAATCAAGGAAACAGTGGAAACAATTCACAAAATAGTGGTAGTAGTATAGGGGGTAATAATCAAGGAAGTGGTAGCACATCTAATGGAAGCGATAAAGAAAATGCTGGTACAAAAAATGATACTACTGTAAGTAGTGGAAAAGTAATACCAAGTGCAGGAGTGCAAATTACCAATAATATTATTTTAGCTATCATATTAATAACTATAATATCATTAGTAATAATTCTTATAAAAATAAAAAAAGTAAATAATAAAATCAAAGATATTAATGGCATTAAATAATATATTAAAAAAATAACTTACAAATCTTTAAGAGTTGTAAGTTATTTTATATTTATAATATAAAATAATTGAAATTTTTAGCAAAATATGATATAGTAAATAAAGTAAAAAGAAGGAGATTTATTAAATGTTTAATTTTTCATTTGACAAAAGAGTAATTTATGTTATTATTGCTATTATGGTGCTATCAACAGTGGCACAATATGCGAATAATCCAGACTCATTTTTAGGGTTGTTATTTAGCATTCCAGGAGTATTAATTGCAATTACTTTTCATGAATTTGCACATGGATTTGTAGCATATAAATTAGGAGATAACACCGCTAAAATGGAAGGAAGGTTAAGTTTAAATCCATTAGACCATTTAGACCCAATTGGAACACTCCTATTATTATTTGCAGGGTTTGGTTGGGGAAAACCAGTTCATGTAAATCCAACCAACTATACAAGAAAAATTTCAATGGAAAAAGGTGAAGCATTAGTATCTGTTGCAGGACCTGCCATGAATTTATTATTAGCCATTGTTTTTACAATAATTGATGGCGCTATTTATAAATTTTCTGGAATTGTTTTTCTATCTTCTACAGTAGGTCGAATTATAATGACATTAATTCAATCTACAATTGCCATAAATGTTGGACTAGGAATTTTCAACTTGATTCCATTACCACCACTAGATGGTTCAAAAATAATCATGCCACTTTTGCCATATAATGCAAAACAGTGGTTCAGAAATAATGAGCAAATATTTTATATAGTATTTATTGTAATATGGATAACTGGAATTGCAGGTATGATTATTTCTCCAATTATTAATTTAGTAACAACTGGTATTATGAATTTAGGAGGATTTATCTTTGGATTTTAACGAGAAGCATATAAAAGTATTAGGAATTGAATCAAGTTGTGATGAAACTTCTGTTGCAGTAGTAGAAAATGGAAGAATTATATTATCAAATGTAATAGATACTCAAATTCCAATTCATGAAAAATATGGAGGAGTTGTACCAGAAATTGCATCTAGGAATCATATTGAAGCAATTTCTCGTGTTACAAAAAAAGCATTAGAAGATGCCAATATAACTTTTCAAGATATAGATGTAATAGCACCAACTTATGGACCAGGTCTAGTAGGTGCTTTACTGGTGGGGGTGTCTTATGCAAAAGCATTAAGCTATACCTTAAATAAGCCACTAATAGGGACAAACCATATTCAAGGTCACATTGCAGCAAATTACATTACATATCCAGAACTTCAACCGCCTTTTTTGTGTGTTATGATGTCAGGAGGAAATACGCAAATTGTCCATGTGAAGGATTATACACAGTTTGAAGTATTGGGAAAGACAAGAGATGATGCTATTGGAGAAGCATTTGATAAAGTAGCACGAGTTGTTGGGTTAGGGTATCCAGGAGGACCTAAAGTAGATAAAATAGCAAGTGAAGGTAAAGCAGATATTGTTCTACCAAAAGCACACTTTGATGGTGATACATTAGATTTTAGTTTTAGTGGCATAAAAACAGCAGTTGTAAATTTACATCATAAAAATCCACAAATCAATGTAGCTAATTTGTGTGCGAGTTTTCAAAGTACAGTAACGCAAATCTTGATGGAAAATGTAGAAAAGGCAATACAAAAAACAAACATAAAGACTATTGCATTAGCAGGTGGAGTTTCAGCAAATTCTTACATCAGAAAAGCTTTTATGGGATTAGAAGAAAAACAAATAAAAGTTTATATGCCGGATTTGAAATTATGCACAGACAATGCAGCTATGATTGCTTCTGCTGGATATTATAATTATATAGCAGGAAATGAGAGTGAACTTAGCTTAAATGCTATACCAAATTTGAGTTTATAAAAAAGGTTATAGGTAAGCCAATAGAAAAACCTAAATAAAGTGCAAGGAATGAAAAGTATGAAAAAGAATTTTGAAGAACAAATGGAAGAATTAGAAGAAATTGTAAAGGAATTAGAAAAAGGAGATTTAAGTTTAGAAGAATCAGTTACAAAATTTGAGGAAGGGATTAAAATTTCCAAAGAATGTAATAAAACACTAGAGGAAGCGGAAAAGAAAATAACGATTTTATTAAATAAAGATGGACAGATGGAAGAAGAAGATTTTGACGCAAAATAAAAAAATGTATCAAAATTTAATTTTTCTAGCTAAAGATGACGAAAGAGAGGAATACAATAAAAAATGAACAATTTTATGGCTTTTGTGCAGAATAAATATATCTATGTGCCATTCTTCTTATGGTTTGGCATACAATTATTCAAATTAATATATGACTTAGTTACAACTAAAAAATTTAATTTTAAAAGAATTATGGGAGCAGGGGGGATGCCAAGTTCACATTCAGCGGTGGTAGCAGGTTTAGCTACTTTAGTAGGAAAATACGAAGGAGTAGGAACACCAATATTTGCGGTAGCATTAATTGTTGCTTTTGTAGTTATGTATGATGCTTGTGGAGTAAGAAGAGCAGCAGGTAAACAGGCAGCACTATTAAATAAATTGATTGAAACACCAGGACTTACAACTGTGCAAGTATCAGAAAGATTAGTAGAAGTATTAGGACATACACCAGTACAAGTATTTGTTGGAGCTGCAATAGGAGTAATTGCAGGATTAATAGTATAATATAAAAAAGAAAGGGGAAAAATTATTATGACAGATATTGAAATAGCAAGAAATACAAAATTACAACCAATAGATAAAATTGCAAAAGATTTAGGAATTGAAGATGAGGATATTGAATTATATGGAAAATATAAGGCAAAGATTTCAAATGCAGTATATGAAAAAAGAAAAGAACAAAAAAATGGAAAATTAATTTTAGTAACAGCAATCAGTCCAACTCCATTAGGAGAAGGAAAAACTACTATATCAATTGCTGTTGCAGATGGACTTCGCAAAATTGGAAAAAAATCAATTTTAGCTTTAAGAGAACCATCTTTAGGACCAGTATTTGGAATTAAAGGAGGAGCAACTGGAGGCGGAAGAGTGCAAATTGCACCAATGGAAGATATCAACCTTCATTTTACAGGAGATATTCATGCTATAACAGCAGCAAATAACTTACTTGCTAGTTTAATTGACAATCATATTTATGCTGGAAATGAATTAGAGTTTGAAAAAGTTATTTGGAAAAGATGTGTAGATTTAAATGATAGACAATTAAGACAAGTGCAAACTGGATTATCTGGGGAAAATAAAATTGTTCCAAGAATGGATAGTTTTGATATAACAGTTGCCTCTGAAATAATGGCAATTGTATGTTTGTCAAAAGATTTAAAAGACTTAAGGGAAAAGTTAGGAAATATTTTAATTGGTTATAATACAAAAGGAGAACCAATTTATGCTAAACAATTAAAAGCACAAGGAGCAATGACAGTACTTTTAAAAGATGCTATCAAACCAAATTTAGTACAAACCTTAGAACATACACCAGCCATTATTCATGGAGGACCATTTGCAAACATTGCACATGGTTGCAACAGCATTATAGCTACTAAAACAGCTTTAAAATTAGCTGATTATGTTATAACAGAAGCAGGATTTGGAGCAGATTTAGGAGCAGAAAAATTCTTAGATATTAAATGCAGAAAAGCTGGGTTAAAGCCAGATAGTGTAGTAATTGTAGCTACTATAAAAGCAATAAAATATCATGGTGGAATTGAAAAAGAAAAAATACTAGAACCTAATATAGCTGGAATAGAAAGAGGAATTGACAACTTATACCGTCATATTGACAACTTAAAAAATAAATTTGGATTAAATGTCATTGTAGCTCTAAATCGTTATAATCAAGACAGTGAAGAAGAAATCGAATATTTAAGAGAAAAATTACAAGAAAAAGGAGTAGAGTTAAGCCTAGTAGAAGGCTGGGCAAAAGGTGGCGAAGGTGCTATTGACATAGCTGAAAAGCTAGTAAAATTAACAGAAGAACCATCTAACTTCCAAATGATGTATGATGAAAAAGATTCAATTCAAGAAAAAATCTTAAAAGTAGCAACCAAAATTTATGGGGCTAAAGATGTTGAATACTCAGAAGAAGCAATAGCAAATATTCAAAAAATTGAAAACTTAGGATATGGGAACTTACCTGTTTGTATTGCTAAAACACAGTATTCATTCTCAGATGATCCTCAAAATTTAGAATGTAAAGAAGATTATAATATTCATGTAAGAGATGTAGAATTAAAATTAGGAGCAGGTTTTGTAGTAGTACTTGCTGGAAAAATCATGACTATGCCAGGACTTCCTAAAGTTCCAGCAGCAGAAAGTATTGACATAGATGATGATGGAAATGTAGTAGGCATATTTTAGTGTCGCATTGGGGACGTGTCGCATTGGGGACGTTTCTTTTCCGACAAAAATGTCGGAAAAGAAACGTCCCCAATGCGACACGTCCCCAATATGACACCAATATTTCGGGGGGAGAATTATGAATGATAAAATAATTATAAAAGGAGCAAAAGAACATAACTTAAAAAATATAAATCTAGAAATACCAAGAGACAAATTAGTTGTAATCACAGGGCTTTCAGGTTCAGGAAAATCATCTTTAGCATTTGACACACTATATGCTGAAGGTCAAAGAAGATATGTAGAAAGCTTATCATCATATGCAAGGCAATTTTTAGGATTAATGGAAAAACCAGAAGTAGAAAGTATAGAAGGGCTTTCTCCAGCAATTTCTATAGACCAAAAGACTACTTCCAAAAATCCACGTTCAACAGTAGGAACTGTAACAGAAATTTATGATTATATACGTTTACTATATGCACGTATAGGAATACCATATTGTCCAAATTGTCATAAAAAAATAGAAAAGCAAAGTATAGATCAAATAATTGATAATATTCTAAGCTTGCCAGAAGGAACAAAAATACAAGTATTAGCACCAGTAGTAAGAGGGCGAAAAGGGGAATATACTAAACAATTAGAAGGCTATCAAAAAGAAGGATTTGTAAGAGTTAGAATTGATGGCGAAAATTATGAACTTTCAGATGATATTAAAATAGATAGAAAGAAAAAGCATGAAATAGAACTAATTGTAGATAGACTTGTTATAAAACCTGACATTGTTAGCCGATTAACTGAATCAGTTGAAATAGCATTAAAGCATGCAGAGAATCTAGTATTAATTGATATAGTTGGAGGCAAACCAGTTTTATATAGCTGTAATTATGCTTGTCCAGAATGTGGATTTAGTTTTCCAGAATTAACTCCAAGAATGTTTTCTTTTAATAATCCATTTGGAGCTTGTCCGCAATGCACAGGAATTGGCTATTTAATGAAGATAGATGAAGATTTAATTGTGCCAGATAAAAGCAAAACGTTATATGATGGAATAAAAGCATTTGGAGCAAGCACTATGAAAAAAGGCGACACGATGGCGAAAATGTATTTTGAAAGTATTGCTAAGCACTATGATGTAGAGATAAAAAACAAAAAAATTAAAGACTTACCACGTTGGTTTCTTGAAAAAATCTTGTATGGCACAGGTGATGAGGAAATTGATTTTAGATATGAGTCTTATGCAGGAATAAGGAACTTTACATCACCATTTGAAGGAGTTATACCAATATTAGATAGACGTCATAATGAAACAAAATCTCAAGGAATGAGAGATTTTTATGAAATGTATATGACTAATTCTCCTTGCTATGCATGTCATGGAGCAAGATTAAAACCAGAAATTTTAGCAATCAAAGTAGGAGATAAAAACATCAATGAATTAACAGAAATGTCAATTCGAGATATTAAAAATTATTTAAATAATTTAGAACTCAACAAAACACAAGCTATGATATCAGAATTAATTTTAAAAGAAATTGACCAAAGGTTACAATTTCTAATGGATGTAGGATTAGAATATTTAACATTATCAAGAAGTGCAGGAACATTATCTGGGGGTGAAGCACAAAGAATTCGTCTAGCAACACAAATAGGCTCAGGACTAACAGGAGTTTTATACATTTTAGATGAACCAAGTATAGGATTACATCAAAGAGATAATGACAAATTATTAGCAACTCTAAAAAAGCTGAGAGATTTAGGAAATACTTTGTTAGTTGTAGAACATGATGAAGATACCATGTATGCAGCTGACCAAATTATTGATATTGGACCAGGGGCTGGAACACATGGTGGACATGTAATGGCTCAAGGAACTGCGGAAGAAGTAAAGCAAGTAGAGGATTCTGTTACAGGACAATATTTAAGTGGTAGAAAAACAATAGAAGTACCAAAAAAACGTAGAAAACATTTAAAATCTAAAGCAATAGAGGTACAAGGAGCAACCCAAAACAATTTAAAAAATATTAGTGTAAAATTCCCACTTGGTGTATTTAACTGTGTAACTGGTGTATCTGGCTCACGGAAAATCGACATTAGTAAATGAAGTTTTATACAAAACCATTGCAAAAGAACTAAATGGTTCAAATGAAAAACCAGGTAAATGCAAAGCTATAAAAGGCTTAGAAAATATAGACAAAATAATAAATATAGACCAATCTCCAATAGGAAGAACACCACGTTCAAACCCAGCAACTTATACAGGTGTATTTGATTTAATTCGAGACATTTTTGCAAGTACAGAAGAAGCAAAAGTGCGTGGCTATGAGAAAGGAAGATTTAGCTTTAATGTAGCAGGTGGTAGATGCGAAAGTTGCAATGGAGATGGAGTTCATAAAATCGAAATGCATTTCTTGCCAGACATCTATGTACCATGTGAAGTATGTAAAGGAAAAAGATATAATAGAGAAACATTAGAAGTAAAATATAAAGGAAAAAATATTGCTGATGTACTAGATATGACCGTAGAAGAAGCATTACAATTTTTTGATAAAATACCAAGAATTAAACAAAAAATGCAAACATTATATGATGTAGGATTAGGTTACATCAAACTTCGGACAACCTTCTACAACATTATCTGGTGGAGAAGCACAAAGAGTAAAACTAGCTACAGAATTATCTAAAAAAGCAACTGGAAAAACCCTATACATTTTAGATGAGCCAACTACAGGACTTCATATTGCAGATGTTCATAAATTAATTACTATTCTACAGCGATTAGTCGACACAGGAAATACAATTATCGTAATTGAACACAATTTAGACTTAATCAAAACATGTGACTATATCATTGATTTAGGACCAGAAGGAGGAGACAATGGCGGAGAAGTTGTTGCAGTTGGCACACCAGAACAGGTGTGTAAAAACGAAAGAAGTTATACAGGAAAATTTTTAGAGAAATATTTGGAATTATAATATAGATGTGCCAAATGGGACAGGCACCAACGATACATTGATGTACCATTTGGGACAGGCACTAACGATACATCAATGTATCATTTGGGACAGGTTACTTTTATAAAAGTTTGGTAATTTCTTGAATAGAAAAGTAAAATTAAGCAATACTAATCAAAAGGAGTGATTATGTATGTATAATTTTAGAACAGACTTAGCATCGGAGAGAAGAGACATTTATCAAAAAGCAAACAATTTGAATAAAATTGAAGGTATTGAAACAGAAAAAGAAGAGATAAATGAAAATATAAAAGTAGAAAGGGTAAAAATTACTAATGAAGAGGGAGAAAAAGCAATAGGGAAGCCAATAGGAAATTATATTACAATTGATATAAATAAATTAAAAATCGCACAAGATGAAGATATACAAAAAGCAGCAGAGACGCTAACAACTGAGCTAGTAAAAATAATAGATAACCATGTGGACAAGCAGGGAGAAATTTTGGTAGTTGGATTAGGAAATTTATATGTAACACCAGATGCTTTAGGACCAAAGGTTATCAATGAAATTGATGTAACAAGACATATTATCAAGTATTTACCACAATATGTAGAAGAAGGAACTAGAATGGTAAGTGCTATATCTCCGGGAGTACTAGGAACAACAGGAATTGAAACAGTAGAAATTTTGAAAGGAATTGTTGATAATATTCATCCAAAATTAGTAATTGTAATTGATGCCTTGGCTTCTAGAAGTATTGAAAGAATTAGTAGTACGGTACAATTATCAGATACAGGAATTGTACCAGGAGCAGGAGTAGGCAATACACGTTCTGAAATAAGCGTAAAAACTTTAGGCATCCCTGTTATTGCAATTGGAATTCCTACTGTTGTAGAAACAGCAGTTTTAGTTAATGATTCTTTGGATTTGTTGATAGAAAAGTTGCAAGATGAGGCAAAATCAAATGATTATTTAAATAGGTTAAAAGAAGAAGATAACTATGAAGAGATAAAAGAGGCTTTATTACCAAAAGATTATAATCTAATTGTAACTCCGAAAGAAATAGATGATTTGATTGAAAATATGAAAGATATTGTAGCCAGTGGTATTAACGGTGCAATGTAAACTGATATTTGAAGGTAAAAGATGTGATATAAGTAAACCGATGTGTATAAGAAAGCAAATATTATTCCTAATATTCGTTTTCTTTTTTGTTAGACTTTTAATTCATCATCATCATAAATATTAACATTTTTATATTTATCTAAATCCATTTGATCTAAAGAATTTTGAATACAACTAACAATGACATTATTAAAACTCATGTTTTCTTTTTTAGCAATTTTTCGCAGAGTATCATTTATTTTTTCTGGTAAGCGAATACAAATTTTGACATTGCTGTTTTTATATTTAGAGATTTCAAACATATTTCCACCTCCTTGTATTATTTTCCTATATTGTTACACAAAATCAAAGCTAAAAATACCATACAAAAGTATTGTAAAAAAAGAAAACTTATAGTATAATCTTCGTATATGTTATTAGTGAAATAATAATAATCTTAGAGAATACATTTTATAAGGATTGGCGATACTGTAAATAGCAAAAAATAAACAAAGGAGGATTGAATAATGCAAAACGTAAATGTAGTAAAAAAATGGAAGAACAAAAGAGAGGAGAAAAAGAGGAAAGAAAAGGGAATTACATTGATAGCACTTGTAATAACAATCATAGTTTTGTTGATACTTGCAGCAGTAAGTATTGCGACATTGACAGGGGAAAATGGAATATTGACAAAGGCAAGTAAAGCGAAAGATGAAACTGAAACAGCCTCAGAGGAAGAACAAAGACAAATAGCTATGATAGAAGCAAATATGAATGACGAAGAAACAGAGTTTCAAGGAGTAAAAATTCCAGCAGGATTTGCTCCAACAAGAATAGAAGGAGAAAGCACAGTAAATGAAGGATTAGTAATTGTAGATAGCGAAGGAAATAGTTATGTATGGATAGAAGTACCAAAAAATAGGGTTTTGAACAAATATTGAATTTATTTCAAAATGGCTCAAACCCTATTTATTATTGACTTACAAGGCTTTAATATATTTTTAAAATAATACAAAATATTTTAAAATTATTTGGTACGGCTGTACTAACGGCTGTACTAATGGCTGTACTAATTATTCCACCAACTTTAGTATTTCAAATAGTTTGCTGTCTTTATTCTTATACATCAATTCTATATTTGATATTATTTTATCAAAATCATCGTTTGATATATAATTATTTTGGTCTGATATTAATAATTGATTTTTACTTAAATAATCATATGTTTTTGTTGTATTTTGTTTTTCATAATTACTAAATACATCACAATAAACTTCAAGTGTCGTTCTAATATCAGCATGTCCCATTATTTTAGATAAAACATTTGCTGGCATTCCAGATTCAATACATCTTGTTGCGAATGTATGACGTAGCATATGCTGATTTACATCATACCCCTTGCTAATATTGTAATGTTGGCAAAATCGTTTAAAAACCATATTTAATTGATTTGTAGAGTAGTATGTATTTTTCTTCAAATTGAAAAATAAGAGGTTTTCTTTATTGGGTTTATATTCTTTATTAATATATTCCTTTAAAATGATTTCTGTTTGACTATCCATAACAATATCACGTATACCATTTTTTGTTTTGGTATAATTTCCTAAAATAGTTTTATAATTCTTATCTCTTGTTAAAGTACGTTTAACGTGAATTAATTTATTTTTAAAATCTATATCATTAATATCTAATGCATTTACTTCGCCCATTCGCATTCCTGTATATAAACTTAATAAAAATTGATAATGATATTTATACAATTTGTCTATTTTAAGGGCTTCAATAAATTGTTTTTGCTCATCAACTGTAAAACCACTTACTTTTTTATTTGGTTTTTTAGACTTAGGTTTTATAAACTGGTATTTATCATCTAAAAAATTGTATTTTAGTATACCTCTTCGAACAGCTACTTTAAATACATTATTAACAATTCCATAAATTTTTTCAATTACAGAATTTGAAAACTTTGCAATATATATAAGAAAATCTTTTAAGTCATATTCTGTTATCTTTTGAATTTCCATATCAGCTATGTAATGAGAACATATTTGCTTATATGTACCTAATTTCCTTATATAAGAAACTTCGCTTAATTTATTAAGATTAAATTCATTGTCAATTAGTTCTTTAGCTAAATCTTTAAATATAATTTTATTTTTATCCACATATGTATTTGTATTTAGTTCAGTTAAAAGCTTTTCCAGTTTGTCTTTAACTTCTTGTCTAGTTTTTCCATATATTGTTTTACGCTTTCTTTTACCAGTTTTCCCATCATACATTGTGAAAGTATATTCAGTAACCCATAATATTTTTCCATTAATTTTTCTTTTGAATATTGTACCTTCTCCATTACCACGAGTTTTAGGTTTTCCCATAAAAAATACCTCCATTTTCTTAAATAAATTTTAAATTTACTATTGAAAAATGAAGGTATTTATTATACAATAAA
>CANQTZ010000023.1 GCA_947626865.1 uncultured Clostridia bacterium | reverse complement strand
GTAAGAATTATTCAATAGCAATTTTTAAAGTACGATTGAAAAATAATAGCATAATTACTGTAAAGGCATTTAACGAAGTAGCAGATAAATGTTATCAACAATTAATGCAAAATGATATAATAGCAATACAAGGAAATTTAAACAGTAAAATGGAAATTATAATTTGCGAATTTAATTATTTAAATTAATAGAATAAAAACAAAACAAACAGACAAAGATAAAACTAAGGAGGAAAAATTATGGAAGAGAATAAGAAAAATAAAGATATAATTGAAACATTATATCAATCTCAAGAAAAAAACTTAGACCAAAAAATACAAAAGATAAATAAGAAAATAAAGGAACAAATAAAGGATATTGATGTAAAAGAAATATTAGAGGAAACTCCTAAGGCAAAAGAATGGCAAAAGATATTAGAGCAAATAGAAGAAAATTACAGTATAAAAATTGCACAATACAACAAAGAATTCTACAAACAAGGATTTATAGATGGTGTTAATTTGATGATTAATTGCTTGGATGAAAAATAAAAGCAAAAAAATACAAAATAATAAAAAAATAGCAAATATTTTTCTTAAAAAAGAATAAAAAATGCAAAAAATAAAAAAATAACATCAAAAACATTTACAATTTATAAAATTTATACTATAATATAAGCAGGAGGCATAGTTATGTTAGTAGAATTTAGTGTTAAAAATTTCATGTCCATAAAAGAAGAAATGGTATTTAGTATGGTAGCAGGTATTGGGGATGAAAATATAGAAAATACTATAAATGTTGAAAATATTGGAGAAAGATATTTAAAATCAACTGCTATTTATGGTGCAAATGCGTCAGGCAAAACAAACTTTATAAAGGCATTTACATCAGCTATTTTAATGGTTAGAAAATCAAACATAAGAAATATTAATGAGCCTCTAGTAGAAATGCAACCATTTAAATTTGACTTAGAAACACTAAAAAAACCTTGTGAATTTAAATTCATATTTATAAAAAATAACATTAAATATATATATGGATTTTCTGCGGATATTAATAGAATATATAATGAATATTTATATCAATATTTATCTGCTAAGCCAAGTTTAATTTTTGAAAGAAAAAATACAAATGAATACAAATTTACTCAATCAGAACAAGGCAAATTAGAAGAATTAGCAACCAAAAATACAGAAAAGAAACTTTTTTTATCAACAGCTACTGCATGGAATTATGAAAAAACCAAAAATGCATATATATGGTTTGCAGAAGATATAGATACTTATAATGACTATATGAATGTTGGATATGCATTTAATAAATTTGAAAAAGATGAGGATGGTAGTCAGAAAAAATTTACAATTAATCTATTAAAACAAGCAGACATACTCATAAAGGATTTTAATTTTGAAGTTAAAGAAATTGAACCAAGCAATATAATTGCTTTTAATAATCCGATTAACATTTCAAATGTAAAAATATCTACATTACATGAGATTGAAAATGAAGATGGAAATAAAACACATTTTGAATTAGATTTGCATGAGGAATCATTAGGAACACAAAGCTTATTCTTCTTTAGTTCTGTTTTAAAAGAAGCCTTTGAAAAGGGAAAAGTAATAATTATAGATGAAATAGATAGAAGTTTACATCCGTTATTAGTAGAATTTATAATAAAATTATTTCATAATAGTGAAATAAATAAAAATAATGCACAATTGATTTTTAATACTCATGATACTAATTTATTATCATTAAATAATTTTAGAAGAGATCAAATATGGTTTACAGAGAAAGAGCCAAAGAAAGGAACAACTGATTTATATCCACTAGATGATTTTTCAGTAAGAAAAACTGAAAATATTCAAAAAGGATATTTAAATGGCAGATATGGTGCTATACCTTTTTTGGATAAAGGTGCAATATTTAATTAATGAAAGGGTAAACCTATCAATCTAGTAAAACTATGGATTTGGTAGGTTTACTTTTGTATTATTATATATCTTTTAAAAAAAGAGTAATTTCTTTTATCATATCAATTGCATTCATAATTTGAGTTTCTGAATATTTTTCTAAGCATTTTTTTGTTTTTTCAATAACTGCATCATCAAGACCATATAAAATATAATCAGCAGAATGACCGCTTAAATCTTTTAAACGTTTAATACTTTTATAAACTAAATTTCCTTTTCCTTCTTCTACTAGTCCTAAAAATTGTCCAGAAACACCAATTTCTTTTGAAAGTTGGGTTTTATTCATATTCAATTCTTCTTCACGAATAAATTTTATTCTTTTTCCTCTTTCAATTTGTTCTAATTTTTCAATATCAATATTTCTATTACTACTATTCATTTCCATATCAAAAACCTCCTTGTACTCTTTGTTCATTTTACAGGAAAATTCTTACAATTCTATAGAAAAATATTTCATTCAAACATGGTGAAATATGAGAAAATATGGTATAGTATGATATATAAACAAGAAGGAGGGAGAATATGGAAGAAAAACCAATGAAAATTTTAATCATTGAAGATGACGTCAATGATTGTAATAATTTTATAAATTGTGTTAAGAATAGGAAAGATGTAGAAATAGTCGCACTAACAGATTCAGATGTAGAAGGTTTAAAGTATGTGAAACTAAAACGTCCTGAAGGAATTGTATTAGATATTGAATTAAATAATAGTACAACAGGAAGCACAGATGCTTTAGAATTTTTGGCAAGGTTAAAGAAATTGAATTTGCAATATGAACCAATTATCATAGTAACAACACACGTGAATTCACCAAGAACATATAATATTCTCCATAGAGAAGGCGTAGACCTTATCTTGTACAAAGACCATCCGAATTATTCGAGCGATTATGTTTTAAATAAGTTCCTAAATTTGAGAGAGTTAACACCAAAGCAAACGGTTGAGACTCTGAAAGAAGAACTGAAGGAAAATGAAAACAAGATATCAGAGTGCATTTATCATGAGATGGATTTGATTGGTGTAACAGCAAAATTAAAAGGCAGACAATATATTCATGATGCTATTTTGTATTTGATACAAAATGAAGATACTGATATAAATGTTATTCGTCATCTTACTAATGTTTATAAGAAGTCTGGAAACACAATTACTAATGGAATACAAAATGCTATTATTCATGCTTGGAGAGTTTCATCTATTGAGGATTTGATGACTTATTATACTGCAAGAGTGAATTATGAGACTGGTGTTCCGACACCAATGGAGTTTATTTACTATTATGTGGATAAGATTAAGAAAATGTTATGAAAAAAATCTAGTATTTAAAAAATACTAGATTTTTTATGTTTTTACCACTTTTTTCTATTAAAAAATACCGCTAGTTTGTAAGCAATAAATGGTATTTTTAAATTAGCAACAAGAACAAAGCGAAAAAAGAAAGGTGGTGGAGACATGAGCTGGGAAGATTTTATTTACTGGTTAAGTCGCTGGATGGGATAATAAAATAGTTTAGGTAAGTAAAGATAAACAGATATAAGAAATTATATTGATTATCTTTACTTTTTTGTATATAATACTTATATAATAATTAAAAATAAGGTGAATATAATATGGGATATGGTAGAAGTTTAGAACAAATACAAATTTATATATACATATTAAAATTATTTTGTATAAGTTTGGGGACTTATTATGCAGTATTAAAAAATACAGGTGAAAAAAATAATATATTGAAAATTATAATAGGAATTGCAGGTGTTTCAATAATTTGTGGATGGATAAAATATAAATCAAATTCTATGAATAGTATTATATTTTTGACATTACTGTTATCTGTGATTTTTTCACAATTCAATAAAAAGAATATAGGATATTTCATATTGCTAACGACTATATGTTTAAATATTAATTATGTGTTATTTTTTATTGCGACTGCTATAAGCTATTTGCCGAATGGTATTTTTAACATACAAAATAACTATATTGGTTTAGGTAGCATTCTTTTAATTTATTTTCCTATAATCTACTTATTTTTTAAAGTTAAAAAGTTTAAAAGAGGATTTGGATTTTTAAAAGAAAAAATAATTAATGATTATATTGATGTTTTAATTTTAAATATAAGTATAATTATATTATTTTTACTTATAGTATTTTCGGATTATAATGGAATTAATACAGAAAGTATCTTTTGGGGAATTATTGCTTTTGCTGTTGTTATGATTATAACTGTTCAAAAATCTCTCCAACTCTACTACAAACAAAAGCTACTTATCCAAGATTTAAATGAAACCAAAGAAGAGTTGGAAAAGAAAAAGCAAGAAGTAGAAGAATTAGAAAAAGAAAATCTAAACTTCAGCAAAGCAAGTCATTCAATAGCACACAAACAAAAAGCTTTAGAATATAAACTAAATCAGTTAATGTTAAACTCAGAAATTGCAGACGAAATAGATATACAAGACAGAATAAAAAGCATAACAAAAGACTTACAAAACCAACCAATCATAGAATTACCAAAAACAAAAATACCACAAATCGATGATATGCTAACATATATGCAATCAGAATGTATAAACAACAAAATAGATTTTCAATTACAAATAAATGGAAACATACATTATATGATAAACCATCATATAAGCATTGAAAAATTAGAAATACTACTAGCAGATTTAATAAAAAATGCCATCATTGCAATAAATTATTCAAAGAGTACAAACAAGAGCATTTTAGTAAGGTTAGGTATGCTAGATGGAATTTATAGTTTATATGTATATGACTCAGGTATAGAATTTGAAGAAGAAACTTTGAAAACACTAGGAACTAAGCCAAGTACAACACATGCAGACAATGGTGGAACAGGTATGGGATTTATGAACATATTTGATACTTTAAAACAATATAATGCAAGCATAACTATCCAAGAATATGGAAAGCCATCTAAAGACAACTTCACTAAAGTAATAAAAATAAAATTTGACAACAAAAATGAATTCAACATAAACTCATATCGTCAAGAAAAAACCACAACAAAATAAAAATATTTGCAATTTACAGAAAAAACAAAACGGTAACAAAATTACTTATACAACAAAGTAATCTTATTACCAACCTTTTCGATAAAACCATCTTCCTTTAAAGTCTTAAGCTCTCGCATCATAGCACTCCTATCAACACTTAAAAAATCAGCCAAATCAGTCAAAGAAAAAGGCAAAGAAAAAGTCTTATTCAAATTTCTAGTAGACAGCATAGAAAAATAACCAAGCAATTTATCACGAATAGACCTTTTAGTTAACAACTCAACCCTCATATTCAAACTAGTCACCTTACGCAAAATAAGCTCAGGCAAATTCTCAGCCAAAACACTATGAAACTTACAATTAGACTTACATTTACCATGAATATCATCATAAATATAAAACAAAACCTCACACTTCTCCTTAGCCTCTACAAACAACTCATTATTAGTAGTAACAACATAAAAAACCTCACCAAAAATATCATTTTTAGAAAAATGCTCCACAATAGTTCTATTTCCACTCAAATCATATCGAACCAAATCCGCATTACCATTAACCAAAATGCAGAATTGGTTTCTTTTTTTTATATAACTAGTAATAACCTCATTTTTATCAAAATGCTTAATTTGTATACGACTACAATTATCCTTAAAATTCTTAATAAAATCCTCAATATCCAAATTCATAAAATTCATAAAAAACACCGTCCTTTCTTAAATTGTAAAATACACTACATATACAAAATAAAAACATAAATCTAAATATAAACACATTATACTAGAAAAGAGTGACATGTGTCAACTGGGATGTGCCATTTGGGACAGGCACTAATGATACATCCGTGTGCCATTTGGGACAGGCACAAATGGTACATTCATGTACTTTTTGGGACAGGTATATTTATCCCAAATATTATGTATTTTTAGCATTTTATAGTATTTTTCAATCAAAAACACCAATAAATTTACTATAAAATTACTTTTTAACCTGTCCCAAATGACACACTGATGTATCATTAGTGCCTGTCCCAAACGGCACACTGATGTATCGTTAGTGCCTGTCCCAAACGGCACATTTGGCACAAAATTTGAATATTGACAAATAGATAAAAACAAGATAAAATAGCATAAAAAATTTGTATAATATAAAAAGTAAAAGGAGAAAAATAAATGGAAAAATACAATAATATATATGAAAAATATCAAGATTTGTTTGGAACTATTAAAAAAATGTGTGATGATGGAATGTTAGTAGAAGGCAAATCTACTAGGCGAGAGAGCAAGTGTTACATATTAGATAAGGATAAAGGAATTAAGGTGTATATCGAAGGGGATGTTATATCTTTAAAAGCTAGCGATGGTATGGATGATAAATTTGCGTTTGAGGCGTTTAAAAATGCATTTAATGAATATTATTTTAGGATGAAGGATAAAGAAACGCTTGAGGGTAAAGGGGAAATAGTGTATAAGGCAGATGGAAGAAATCGTTATTATTTAACATTAGATGTGGATGGAGATATGGCGCAAAGTAAAAATCAAATTATGGGGAATTTACCAACTGATGATATGAAGGATATATTGATGAATGCGAAGATACAGTCGAAAAATCAGAGAACAAGGGATATATATGATTGTGCAATAAGTTTTTATCAAGATATTTTTAAATCAGTAAAGATGTATGAACAAAAAGCAAATCAAAAGGAAGAACAAAAATCAGAACAATCAGATAAAATAACAACAGAGTTACCAGAAGAAAAAGAATTAATGAAATTAACATCAAAGCGACTAGAGATGTTATTGAAAATGCTTGAAGAGGAAAATGGAGAAAAAAAGCAAAAATTGGGAATTTTAGTAGAAAAGCAAGATTTAATCAAAGCAATTAAAAAAGAAAAGGAGTTAGGAGAGGAATTAGACAAGAAAATAGCAGAAGCTAAACAAAAGCTAAATGAAGAAGATAAAAAAAGATAAAAAGATAATTGCATTGGAAAAAATTGTGTAAAAGGAGTACAAATGGTGAAAGATAATTTAGAATATTTAAAAGTGGATAAAAGTGTTATTAATAAAAATTTGGAAAGAAAAAAATTTGTGAATTATGTAGTGGAGAACCCTAATTTACTGGGAAAATTGTCGAATGACAGATTGAAAATTATGGTAGAATATTATCAAGAAGAAAATAGGAAAAAGCAAGAATTGTTGGAAAATTTAAGTAATAAAATTGTAACAAATTTGTAATATAAATGTAATATTTCATCTTTCCTTACTAATTAGCCCAATTAGAAAATCCCTCTTTAAATTTGTTGCTTTTGCAACAGAAAAACAAAAATGGTAAGATATAATTAGAACGTACAAAAAAGAAGAGGGGGAAATGTAAAATGAAAATTATAAAAAGAGATGGAAGAGCTGTAGACTATAATAGAGAAAAAATTCAAATAGCAATTGAAAAAGCAAATAAAGAAGTAAACACAAGAGAAAGAGCAAACAAAGAAAATATCAAGGAAATCATAAAATATATTGAAGAACTTGGAAAGAAAAGAATGTTGGTAGAAGATATACAAGACATTATCGAAGAAAAACTAATGGAAATTCACAAATATGAACTAGCCAAAAAATATATTGTATATCGTTATACAAGAGCATTAGTCAGAAAACAAAATACAACAGACGAATCAATACTTGGTCTAATTAGAAATGAAAATAAAGAACTAGAAGAAGAAAATTCAAACAAAAATATATTATTAGCATCTACCCAAAGAGATTACATAGCAGGGGAAGTATCAAGAGACTTAACTAGAAGATTATTACTTCCAGAAAAAATAGCAAAAGCAGATAGTGAAGGAGTTTTACATTTTCATGATGCAGATTATTTTGTACAACCAATCTTCAATTGTTGCTTAATTAATATAAAAGATATGTTAAACAATGGAACCGTTATGAACGGAAAAATGATAGAAAGTCCAAAAAGTTTCCAAGTAGCATGTACAGTAACAACTCAAATAATTGCAGCAGTAGCAAGCAATCAATATGGAGGACAATCTGTAGACTTAATCCATTTAGGCAAATTTTTAAGAAAAAGCTATGAAAAATTTAAAAATGAAATA
Organism: uncultured Clostridia bacterium; assembly: GCA_947626865.1. Classification (GTDB taxonomy): domain Bacteria; phylum Bacillota; class Clostridia; order TANB77; family CAG-508; genus CAG-269. The sequence goes on along the minus strand of CANQTZ010000023.1, from coordinate 14,639 downwards.
GAGAAAAAATACAAAAATCAGTTGTCAAAAGAAATTATAGAAGATTTAGTACAAGAAAGATTAAAAGCAGAACTAAAAGCAGGAGTGCAAACTATTCAATATCAAATCAACACATTAATGACAACCAATGGTCAATCTCCATTCGTAACACTATTCTTACATTTGGAAAAAGACGATCCATATATAAAAGAAAATGCTATGATTATTGAAGAAGTTTTAAGGCAAAGATATGAAGGAATTAAAAACGAAAAGGGTGTATATGTTACACCAGCTTTCCCAAAATTAGTTTATGTATTAGACGAAATCAATAATTTAACAGGCGGAGAATATGATTACTTAACAAAATTAGCTGTTAAATGTTCAGCAAAAAGAATGTATCCAGATTACATTTCAGCTAAAAAAATGCGTGAAAATTATGAAGGAAACGTATTTAGCCCTATGGGATGTAGAAGTTTCTTATCACCATGGAAAGATGAAAATGGAAATTATAAATTTGAAGGAAGATTTAATCAAGGAGTTGTTAGTTTAAATTTACCACAAATAGGAATTGTAGCAGATGGTGATGAAGAAAAATTCTGGAAAGAATTAGAAGAAAGATTAGAACTATGCAAAGAAGCTTTGATGTGCAGACATTATGCTCTGCTTGGTACAAAATCTGATATTAGCCCAATCCATTGGCAATATGGAGCAATAGCTCGCTTGCAAAAAGGCGAAAAAATAGACAAGTTATTATATGGTGGTTATTCAACAATTTCATTAGGATATATAGGTCTATATGAGCTAACAAAACTAATGACAGGAGAATCTCACACATCTGAAAAAGGTCATGAATTTGCACTTAAAGTTATGAAGCATTTAAGAGAAACAGTAAACAGATGGAAGAAAGAAACAAATATTGGTTTTGCTTTATATGGTACACCAGCAGAAAGTTTATGCTACAAATTTGCAAGAATTGATAAAGAAAGATTTGGAATTATCAAAGATGTTACAGATAAAGGATATTATACAAATTCTTATCATGTGGATGTAAGAGAAAAGATTGATGCATTTGAAAAATTATCTTTTGAAAGCGAATTTCAAAAAATATCATCAGGAGGAGCAATTTCATATATTGAAATACCTAATATGGGCAAAAATATAGATGCCTTAGAGTCTGTAGTTAAATTTATATATGACAATATTCAATATGCAGAATTTAATACTAAGTCAGATTTTTGTCACGAATGTGGCTATGATGGCGAAATTATAATAAATAAAGATAATGAATGGGAATGCCCAAATTGTGGAAATAAAGACCATAACAAATTGACTGTAGTTAGAAGAACATGCGGATATTTAGGAGAAAACTTCTGGAATGTTGGTAAAACTAAAGAAATAAAACAAAGAGTAATGCATTTATAAAAAATAAAAAATGGATTTAGGGAATAACCTTAAATCCATTTTAAAATCCATTCCTTTCTAGCTTCAAAAGGCACACATAGAATGAAAGCTTACACTTTTTCAAATTAGTCATTTTTAAATGTAGAAAGTAGATGTTCTCTACATTTATTTTCAAAATCATCATCCAAAGGTGATAACTCAATAGCTTCATTATATTTTCGATTAAGGCAATAGCTAATAATATAATCTGCAAGTTCAGGATTTTTAGAAAGCAAAGGACCATGTAAATAAGTTGCAATAACATTATTGGCAAAATAGCCTTCTTTAGTATCACCAAACTTATTTCCGTTTCCAAATAATACAGTACCAAAAGGAGAATTGATATCAAAGGTTTGTCCACCATGATTTTCAAAACCAATAATTTTTGTCTTTTTACCATTTAAATCCGTCTCAATAACAATATTTCCAATACATCTTTTCTTTCTATCGCCGATTGCTTCAGTATAATAATCAAAAATTTCAAGTCCAGGAATAATATTTCCATCTACCCCTTTATAATATTTCCCAAAAAGTTGGTAAGCACCACAAATCAACAAAAAGAAGACACCAGAGTCAATAGCTTCTTTAATTGAATCTTTGTATTGGATTAAATCTTCTGACAAAATTTGCTGTTCTTGGTCAGCACCTCCGACCAGCAAAAACTAAATCATAATCTTTAAAGCAAGGGGGAGTATTTCCCATAGAATATGGCTCAATGATAGCTTTAAAACCACGTTGTTCTAAGCGATAGCGTAAGACCTGTATATTTCCAAAATCACCATATAATTCCAAAATATCTGGATAAAGATATAATATTTTTAATTCTTTCATCTTTTACATTCAATCCTTTCACTTGTTAATTATTTGAGTTTTAATATTTCATTTCTAGTTGGTTGCAAAGCAGTATAATTTGCAATAACATATTTTTTTGTATCAGTTTTAAAAAGACTTTCTACTGCTTGTGACAAATCTAAATATGCCTCGATTTTAGAAGGTGAAATACCAGCAGTTTTTATTCTAATTGCCATATCATAAGCACGCGAGCCAGAAGTAACAATTCTAGTAACATTATTTAAATTATCAAAATTAACATCCCAAATCCAAGAAACATCATGCCCATCAGCTAAATTATCATTCAAAACAAATAAAAGTTCCTTTTCTTCATCATCTTCATTTAAAATTCGCAAACTAACATTAGCACCAGTAGGATTTTTAGCTAAATTAATGATAGTTGGAATATTTTTAATTTTTAACTCTTCTAAGCGACCATTATTCAAAATAAAATTAGATAAAGCCTTTTTTGTAATTTCTGTGTCTATATTATATAAACTCACACAAGAAATAACCGCTAAAAAGTTATAAATATTGTAAATACTATTAAAATGAGTTTTATAGGTAACACCATCTACTTCAAAACTTCTATTTTTTAAATCGATATTTTTTGCTAATCTATAAATTTCGTTATCACCATAATTACAATTAGGACATTTAAATTTCCCAATATGAGAATATTGATAATATTCGTATTCTATACGAGTATGACAAAATGGACAGAATTTTCCTTCGCCAGCTTCTTTCATATCTTGTGTTGCAAAGCTATATTTTTCTGCACTAAAATAATAAACATTAGAATTATTAGGATTAGCATAAGCAAGCCTTGCTACATTTGGGTCATCATTATTTAATATTAAATTTCCAGAATAAGTTTTTAAAAATTCATTAATCCTTAAAATTAAAGATTCAACTTCGCCATTTCTATCTAATTGGTCGCGAAAAAAGTTTAAAACAACTAAAGTATCTAATTTTAAATCTTTAAAAATAACAGGCACATAACCTTCATCAACTTCAAATACAAGATAATCAGCTTTTACTTTGCCAGTCAAACTGCAATGTTTTAAAATAGTTGATAAAATACCAGTTTCCATATTATTACCTTCAGTATTGCTAATTACCTTTTTGCCAGCTTCTTTTAAAACACTACCAATAGCATTATTAGTCATAGTTTTACCATTTGTTGCAGTAACTGCTATAATAGGACAATTAATTTTAAAATATTGAAATATATTAGGGTTCCAGTCATAAGCTATTTTTCCTAAAAGGTTACCACCATTTTTGCCAAATATTTTTAAACCAATATACAAAATTTTCATAATTAATAAAATAAAAAAGTTTTTCATATCTAACACATTCTTTCTATAGTAAAAATTAGATTTTTCCTTTGATTTTAAAATATTATATCATAATTACTTGATTAATGTAAATAAATATTATATATTAGTTTATATAAAGTGGAATTACGCAGTTATGAAAAATTACTTAAAAAGGAGTATAAAAATGAAATATGTTAATGGAAATAAACTAGAAAAGCTAAAAATAAATCAATATAATACATACTTTGTTATAGATTTTGATAAAACAATTACTACTAATAGCAGTCAAGACTCATGGTCAGTTAGTGGAATTTTGCTAGGAGAAGACTTTAAAAAAAACATGGATGAATTATATAAAATATATAGACCAATTGAGCTAGATTATAAAATAGAAGTTAAAGAAAAAGAAAAGGCAATGAGAGTATGGTATGAGCAATGCATGAGTTTATATTTTAAATATAATTTAACGGAAGAAAAAATAAAAATATCAGTGCAAAAAAGTAAGATGGAATTTAGAGAAGGAGCAAAAGAATTTTTACAAAATGCATATTACAAAAGTATACCGATTGTTATTTTATCTGCTGGAATTGGCAATGTAATAGAACAATTTTTAAATGAAAATGAATGTTATTTCGAAAATATGTATATTATTAGTAATTTTTTTGAATTTGATAAAGAGGGGAAAGTGCAGGAATTTGATAATTCTAAAATAATTCATACATCAAATAAAACCATGAATGGAAAAATACCGCAATCTTTCCAAGAAAAATTAAAAAGTAGAAGGTACAAAATTTTAATTGGAGATTTGAGAGAAGATGAGAATATGGTGGAAAAAGAAGAATGGGATACTACGCTTAAAATAGGAATATTGAAGCCAGAAACGGAAAATATGTTAGAACAATACAAAAGTACATTTGATATTGTTTTAACAGAAAAAGAGGCATCGTTTAAGGATCTTCAATTAGATCTTTCCAATATTTTTTAGGCATATATATTGCATTCTTCCATTTATTTGACTTTTTTAAAACACCACCAACATTTTTTATGTATAAAGTTGGAAAAATCAGAAGCGTTATTTTTTTGAAACTTAGATTTATCAATTAAAAGAGCATGCGTTTTATCAATATACAAATAAAAAAAATTTTTTGTTTCAAAAACTTTATGCAAATTATAATATTTCATTTTAGAGATTTCTTTATCATCTTCAACAGTAAAATATTTTTGGTAAAATTTAAAGGTAAATTTCTTTTCATCTTGAATTTTTTCACTTTTATATTCTTTGGCAACAACTGAAACAGGGTGAAGAAGTCTCCAAAGAATAAAGGCAGTAAAAATACAGCAAAAAATAATTGCTAAAGTAAAATAATGGTATTTAATTTGCAGAACTAAGCAAAATAAAATTAAAGCAACAATAATTGCTGTGTACGTTTTATAAGTGAATCCATATTTTTTTCTATGAAAAGCAAGATAGGTTTTGTAAATATTTTTTGTATATTGAGTTGTATTTTTAAATAAACATTTCAAAATTATCACCTAAGTAATTATAACATAAGATTAACAAAAAAGTTATAAATAGTAACAATTATTTTAATATTTAATATAATAAAAGTATTAAGGAGTGGGTAATATGGCATATTCAGATAGAGAATTAATAGCAAGAATTGTGCAATGTGAGGCTCGGACGGAGAAGGAGATAACGGAATGAAAGCAGTAGCAACTGTTACAATGAATCGAGTAAATAGCTCGCAAGGAGAATATGCTAGAATTTCGCAAGGTGGTAGTATAAGAAACATTATCTTCCAAGAAGGCCAATATGATTGTGCAAGCGAAATTATTCGAAATCAATATAATGCACAAAATATTTACAATATGAATCCTACCGAAATACACTATTCCATTGCAGATTGGGCCTTAGCAGGACATCGACTAAGTGAAATAGGAGATTGCCTGTGGTACTTAAATCCTTTCAGACCAACGTGTTCATCTACATTCCCAAGTAATGGAACAGGAACATTTCACACAAGATATGGAGAACATTGTTTTTACCGTCCAACTAGCAAATACTCACAAACATAAAAATAGCAAATCAATTTAAGAAAGGGTGATTATTATGGAAAATCAGGAAGAAGAACAAGAGAAAAAAGAAAATAGGCAAGTAATGGTTAATCAAAACTCGCCAGAAATTTTAACCAATACTATTTACACACCAGCATTTTTAAGAGAACAAATTGGAAAATTAATGAGAGTAGAATTTTTAATAGGCACCAACAATCTAGTAGACAGAATAGGCATCCTACAAGACGTTGGAGCAAGTTACATTTTACTACGTTCCTTTGAAAATGACAGCCTAGTATATTGTGACATCTACTCAATCAAATTTATTACCATTTCAACTACAGGAATGTATGGAGCCATGAACTCTATGAATTCAATGAACTCCATGAATTCGATGAACACGATGCAAAACAACAGATATCAGTATTATTAATAAAAATAGATGTAGGAGCCAGTACCTCGATGTATCAAAAGAGTTACTGAATAATGGTTTTAAGGTGAGCTGCCCCTGCAGTATAAGATTTTCATTACATGTCTCGGCTTATTACGAAATTTAAGAAATTCTAATTTATTTTATGGCACCCTTTCACAATAGTGAACTATTTCCATAAAATTGCATAGAATTTCTAAAATTTCTCCAGGCGCATTCGACATTTCATTCAAATTCTTATACTGCAGGGGCAACTCGACTTAAAACCATTATTCAGTAACTCAAAAGGGAAATGTGCCAAATGGGACAGGCACAAACGGTACATCAATGTGCCAAATGGGACAGGCACAAACGGTACATCGATGTGCTTTTTGGGACAGGTTACTAATATTGCTATTTACTTTTGTAGAAAATTATAGTAAAATAATGAAAAAATAGGAGCAAATATGTATGAAATTTGTGAAATATATTAATACTAAAATAGGAAAAATGAAAATTGTACAAGAGGAAAACTATATCATAGCAATAAGGGTAAATGAAGAAATAAAGATAGAACAAGATGAAGAAGAAAAAAGTACAGAACTTTTAGAAGAAACGGCTAACGAGCTAGAAGAATATTTGCAAGGCAAAAGAAAAGAATTTAATATACCAATTAATCCTAAAGGGACAAGCTTTATGAAACAAGTTTGGAAAGCACTATGCCAAATTCCTTATGGAGAAGTTAGAAGTTATAAGCAAATTGCAAAGCAAATAGAAAATCCAAATGCTGTAAGGGCAGTTGGAATGGCTAATCACAAAAATCCAATTCCATTTATAATACCTTGTCATAGAGTTGTGGGAAGTAATGGAAAATTGGTTGGATATGCTTTGGGCTTAGATAAAAAAGATTTTTTGTTAGAATTGGAGAGGAAAAATGTATGATGTTATCATAATAGGCGGTGGACCGGCAGGAGTAACAGCTAGCCTATATACGAAAAGGGCAAATTTAAAAACACTTATTTTGCATCAAGATAATTCAAATTTGGAAAAAACAAATCTGATTGAAAATTATTATGGATTTGAAAAAGGGATTTCTGGAAAAGAATTATATGAAACAGGAATCAAACAGGCACAAAATATAGGTGTGGATTGTAAAAAAGAAGAAGTTATAAGCATAAGTCAAATCGAAAAAGGAATAAAGGTAATAACTGTAGAAGAAGAATATTTAGGAAAAACTTTGGTTTTAGCCACAGGAAATAAAAAGAATAAGCCAGAAATACAAGGAATAGAAAAGTTTGAAGGCAAAGGGATTAGCTATTGTGCTGTATGTGATGGATTTTTTTATAAAAATAAAAAAGTAGCAATTATTGGCAATGGGAATTATGCTCTTTCTGAATATTTAGAATTAAAAGATATTGCAAGTGAAATTACTATTTTAACTAATGGCAAAAAGATGGAAGAGGTAAAGCCAATAGAAAACATAGCAGTAAATACGGAGCCAATAGAGGAAATTTTAGGAGAAGAAAAAGTAGAAGCAATAAAATTTCAAGATGGCAAAAGTTTGCCAATAGATGGAGTTTTTATAGCAGAAGGTGTAGCAGGAAGCCTAGAATTTGCCCGAAAATTAGGAGTGATTCTACGGAGAAAGCAAAATTATAACAAATGAAAATATGGAAACAAATATAAAAGGAATTTATGCTTGTGGAGATTGCACAGGAGGGATATTTCAAATATCAAAAGCTGTATATGAAGGCACAAAAGCAGGAATGCAAGTCATAAAATATCTAAAAGAAAGCAAAAAATAAGGAGGAAATAATATGAGTGTATTAACAATTAACAGTCAAAATTATGAGGAAGAAGTGTTAAAATCAAAAGAACCAGTTTTAATTGATTTTTACGCAGATTGGTGTGGACCATGTAGAGCTATGTCAGGTATTATAGACAACATAGCTGAAGAAAAACAAGATATAAAGGTAGGCAAAATCAATGTAGACGAAAATCAAGATTTAGCTATGGAATATGGTGTAATGAGCATACCAACAATTATGATTTTCAAAAATGGAGAAGTGCAAAAAACTTTTGTTGGTGTAAGAGACAAAAGCGAAATAATAGGAGCATTAGAAGGGATTTAACAATTTTTAAGCAAGAAGTCTCTACTTCTTTAAGTAGGTGGAAGTAGTCATAGTAATTTAAATCCCTTCAATAAAAGATATTGGACTTTCAAAAGTAAGAATTTTTTTTGAAATAGGATGCACACATGTTATCTTATAACTATGCAAAGCTTGTCTATCAATAAAATCAGAGTTAGTACCATACAAGGTATCACCGAATTACAGGATGCCCTAAATAAGCAAAATGAACACGAATTTGATGTGTTCGACCAGTTTCTAATTGGCATTTGACCAAACTGATATTGTCAAATTCTTTCATAACTTCATAATGAGTAATAGATGGATGTCCATTTTTTTCATCAATACATCTTTCTATAATACTTCCATTTTTTCTACCAATAGGCAAACAAATTGTGCCTTTTTTTTCTTTCAAAATACCAGAAATCAAAGCTAAATATTCTTTTTTAAAAGTTTTATCAAGCATTTGCCTGATGAAACACTCTTGAATATATTCGCATTTTGCAAATATAACTAAGCCAGAAGTATATAAATCTAAACGATTAACAGGTCTAATTTTTTTAGATAATCCAATAGTATCAAAATAAAACTTAATCCCATTTGATAAGGAATTTTCATAATGCATTCTTGAAGGATGAATTGGAATACCAGCGGGCTTATTAACAACTAACATCCATTCATCTTCGTACACAATCTGTAAATCCATACAAGTAGGAACAATATTAGAATTATCTTCTTTTAGACTAAAATCAACAACGATAATATCGCAATTAACAGGAATCAAGCGAGTATCACATAAATTACCATTTAAATAAATACATTTATTTTTAATTAGCTTTGTTAAAAGTCTTGTAGAAATTTGAAGCTGATTTTGCAAAATAAGATTTATATTTTCTTTATTTTCATTTTCTTGAATAATATATTTTAGTTCCATAAGTACCTCCAAAGTTTATTATATATTTTTTTTAAAGATAAATCAATTATTTGCCAATTATTGATTTTTATGATAATATAAATAAAAAATTAAATGTTAAATCTTGAAAAAAGGAGAACGTGAAAACAAGCAATGAGAATTAGATACAAAAAATGGGCAAGACCCGAATTAGAAGCAAGTAAATTTTACATAGACGAACCAGAAAAAATCAAAGGGAATTGGAAAAAGCAATATGCAGACCCAAATAAGCCATTACACTTGGAATTAGGCTGTGGAAAAGGGCAATTTATAGCAAAACTAGCACTTGAAAATCAAAACATAAACTATCTTGCAATCGACTTAGTAGATGCTATGTTAGGATTAGCTAAAAGAAATATAGAGCAAACATATCAAGAAGCACACATAGAACCTCAAAACATTTTAATAACTAGATTTGACATTGAAAGAATACTTTTAATATTAGACAGACAAGATGAAATCGAAAGAATCTACATAAATTTTTGCAATCCGTGGCCACGAGGAAAACATAGAAAGAAAAGACTAACACATTCCATCCAATTAGAAAAATACAAGCAATTTTTAAAACCCAATAGCCAAATTTACTTTAAAACAGACGATGATGAATTATTCAAATCAAGTTTAATATATTTGCAAGAAAGTGGTTTTGAAATAGAAAAAAAGACATATAACTTACAACAAGACCCAATATTTGAAAAAAACATAGAAACAGAACATGAGAAAATGTTTTCAGAACAAGGAATACCAATAAAAGCATTAATAGCCAAATTAAAAAGTTAATATCAAGGCCTTAAGTATTAAGTAGTGTTAAATAGCATATTGAAAAATCATAATTTTATAAATTTTGGTAAGTTGGAAAGGAATGAGCAGAAAAATGGAAGAACAAGAAATAATCAATCATAAAAATGATAAAGAATACATAATGCAAGCATTAAAAGAAAATGGAAAATTCTTAGACTTAGCATCAAAAGAACTACAAGATGATAAAGAAGTAGTAGAAACAGCATTAAATCAAGATGCAGAAGCCATAGAATTTGCAAGTGATAGACTAAAAAACGACAAAGACATCATATTACAAAGTGTAAAAAACGCACCTTGGACAATCTGCTACGCATCCGAAAAACTAAGAGCAGACAAAGAAGTAGTCCTTGAAAGTTGCAAAAACTATGGGCAAGCCTTATACTATGCATCCGAAGAATTAAGAGATGATGAAGAAGTAGTAAAAGCAGCAATCAAAAACAAAGGCATAATCATAAAATATGCAAGTGATAGACTAAGAAATAACAAAGAACTAGCAAAAATTGCACTACAACAAGACAAACAAGCCTATCACTTTTTATCATGGAAATTAAGACAAAACGAAGAAATCAAAAAAATAATTCAATAGATGTGTCGTTTGGGACAGGCACAAATGATACATCCATGTGCCATTTGGGACAGGCACAAATGATACATTCATGTGCTTTTTGGGACAGGTTTAACTGATCTAAACTAATGATAATTATTTATATATAATATAATTATACATAGTTAAACAACTAGCTTAGAAATATATAAAATAACTATATAATTTAATTGTGGAAATTGCAAGTATGATTAAAATTATGTTATATAGCTGGAAAATTCATTCCCATAAACCTGTCCCTTTTGATACATTGATGTATCATTAGTGCCTGTCCCAAATGGCACATCTCAAGCAGGAACATGGCATAAATTGAAAAATAAATTGAAAAAGTATTGTACTTTTTGTCATTTATTTGTATAATGTAGCAAGTGTGAAAAGCAAGTGTGAAAAGCAAGCGTGAAAAGCAGGTGTGAAAAGAAGAAATAAAATAAGAAATGAAAGAAGGAATATAAAGGAAGGAAGGGAGAAAGGTAATGTCATTTATTGAGGATATAAAACAGAGAGCGAAAAGCGATAAAAAGACGATTGTGCTTCCGGAGGCGGAAGATGTTAGGGTTTTGCAAGCGACTGAGCAGGTGATAAAAGAACAATATGCAAATATTGTGTTGGTTGGAGCGAAGGAGAAAATTGAAGAGAAAGCGAAAGAAAAGAATATTAATATTACAGGGGCAAAGATAGTAGAACCAAGCACTTCGGAAAAACGAGAAGAGTATGCTAATTTGCTGTATGAATTAAGAAAGAATAAAGGAATGACTGTGGAAGAGGCAAAAAAACTAGTAAAAGATCCAGTTTATTATGGAATGTTAATGGTAAAGGATGATAATACTGTAGCAGATGGATTGGTTTCAGGAGCTTGTCATTCTACATCAGATACTTTAAGACCAGCTCTTCAAATTTTGAGAACAGCACCGAATACTAAATTAGTTTCAGCTTTTTTTGTTATGGTTGTTCCAGATTGTGAATATGGTGAAAATGGGACATTTATTTTTGCAGATAGTGGATTGAACGAAAACCCAAATGCAGATCAATTATCAGAAATAGCTATAGCTTCTAGTAAAAGTTTTAGTCAATTAATAGGAAAGGAAGCAAAAGTTGCAATGCTTTCGTACTCTACTCATGGAAGTGCAAAATCTGAATTGACAGAAAAAGTGATTGAAGCGACAAAACTCGTTAAGGAAAAAGCCCCTAATTTAATTGTAGATGGCGAATTACAATTAGATGCAGCAATAGTTCCAGAAGTGGCAGAATTTAAGGCACCACAAAGTCCTTTGAAAGGAAAAGCTAATGTGCTAATATTTCCAACTTTAGATACAGGAAACATTGGATATAAATTAGTGCAAAGGTTAGCAAAGGCAGAAGCGTATGGACCACTTTGTCAAGGAATAAGCAAGCCAGTAAATGATTTATCCAGAGGTTGTAGTAGCAAAGATATAGCAGGTGTCATTGCAATTACTGCTGTGCAAGCATAGAAAAATACAAGGTAGTGTTAGGGAAAAATATTTTTCTTAACTAAAAATTGTGCCTTAGAAGGGAAATTGAATTAAATATGAAAATTTTAGTTTTAAATTCAGGAAGCTCATCATTAAAATATCAAGTAATTGATATGGAAACAGAAGAAATTCTAGCAAAAGGATGTTTTGAAAGAATTGGGCAACCAAATTCCTTTTTAACCCACAAAGTCAATACACAAAAACACACATTTGAACATCCAGCAAAAAATCATGAACAAGCAATTGCCTTTGTACTTAGTAGATTAACTAACGAAAATTATGGTGTCCTTCAAAGCCTAGAAGAACTAGGTGGCATTGGGCATAGAGTAGTACATGGTGGAGAAAAATTCAGTAACTCTGTCATAATAACTGAAGAAGTAGTAGAAGAAATAAAAAAATGTGCTGATTTAGCACCATTGCATAATCCAGCATGTATATTAGGAATAGAAGCATGTGAAAAAATAGTACCAAATATGAAAATGGTAGCAGTATTTGACACAGCATTTCATCAAACTATAGGAAAAGAAAAATATATTTATCCGATACCATATAAATACTATAAAAAATATGGAATAAGAAAATACGGATTCCATGGAACATCACATCAATATGTATCTAGCAGAGTAGCACAAATTATGGAAAAAGATATAAAAGAATTAAAAATAGTAAATTGCCATTTAGGGCAAGGATGTAGCGTATGTGCTATTCAAGGACGGAAAATCTGTAGAAACAAGTATGGGATTAACACCGCTCGGACGGAATATCTATGGGAAGCCGAAGCGGAGATTTAGATCCGTCGATTATTACATATTTAATGCAAAAAGAAAACTTATCAATAGATGATATGAACTTTATATTAAATAAACAATCAGGTGTTTATGGAATAGCAGGTATTTCGGTAGACTTTAGAGATGTAGAAACAGAAGCAATGTCAGGAGGGGAAAATGCTAAACTTGCCTTAGACGTATTCCATTATTTAACAGCTGCATATATTGCAAAATGCGCTGTTGCTATGGGTGGCATAGATGTACTGACATTTACAGCAGGAGTGGGAGAAAAAGGTTCAATATCAAGAAGTGCAATTTGTAAGCAATTAGAATTTTTAGGTGTGAAACTTGATGAAAATAAAAATAAAAACAAAGGCGAAGAGGCAGAACTCTCTACACCTGATTCTCGCGTAAAAATATATACTATCCCAACAAATGAAGAATTAATGATAGCAAGAGAAACATTAAAAATTGTATCAATGGAAAATCAGATGGAAAAAATTACATGTAATTTATAGAAAGGAAGATAGAAATGAAAATTTTAGTACTAAACTGTGGTAGTTCATCATTAAAATACCAATTAATTGATATGGAAAACGAAGAAGTATTAGCTTCTGGAAAATACGAAAGGATAGGAGAAAAAGAAGCTTTTATTACTCATAAAGTCAAAGGACAAAAAATAAAAATTGACAACCCAGCATATAATCATACAGAAGCAATTGATTTTGCTTTAAAACAATTAACTAATCCAGAGTACAAAGTAATAAACAGTTTAGATGAAATAACAGCAGTAGGACATCGTCTTGTACATGGAGGAGAAAAGATTACAAAATCAGTAGTAATAGATGAATCTGTAATTGAAGTATTAAAAGAATGTTCAGATTTAGCACCACTACATAACCCAGCTTGTATATTAGGAATTGAAGCTTGCAGAAACGTTATGCCAAATAAGCCAATGGTAGGAGTATTTGACACAGCATTCCATCAATCAATCCCAAAAGAAAGATACATATATCCAATTCCTTATGAATATTATGAAAAATATGGGGTAAGAAAATATGGATTTCATGGAACTTCTCACATGTTTGTGTCACAAAGATTAGCAGAAATAGAAAATAAACCAATAGAAGATTTGAAAATTGTAACCTGTCATTTAGGACAAGGCTCTAGTATATGTGCCATTCAAGGTGGAAAATCAGTAGACACTAGTATGGGATTAACACCACTTGGAGGAATTCCAATGGTAACTAGAAGTGGAGATTTAGACCCATCTATTTTACTATACTTAATGAAAAAAGAAAACATATCTGCTGAAGAAATGGAAAACATTTTAAACAAAAAATCTGGCGTACAAGCAATATCAGGACTAGTACCAGACTTCAGAGAAATAGAAATAGCAGCAAACAAAGGTGAAGAAAGAGCAGTAATTGCACTAGATAGCTTTAAATATGCTATTGCAAGTTATATTGCAAAATATGCTGTAGCAATGAATGGAATTGATTATATTATATTTACTGGTGGAATTGGAGAAAACCAAGTGAATATTAGAAAAGGAATTTGCGAACAATTAAAATTTATGGGTGTAGAAATAGACGAAAAAGCAAATGAAGTAAGAAGTGAAGAAAAACTAATTTCTAAAGCAGAATCAAAAGTAAAAATTTATGTTATTCCAACAAATGAAGAATTAATGATAGCAAAAGAAACAAAAAAGCTATGTAACATTTAAAACATTGTGCAGCAAAAAGCTGTTGCTACTAGATAATGGTTCAAGGCACACTGCCCCTTAAGTATAAGAATTTGAATGAAATGTCGAATGTGACTGGAGAAATTTTAGAAATTCTATGCAATTTTATGGAAATAGTT
>CANQTZ010000022.1 GCA_947626865.1 uncultured Clostridia bacterium | reverse complement strand
TTTGAAAAAAATCAAGGACAAAGTACAGGGACGTTAATAGATTATTTACAAGGTAAAGAAATAATAGGTGAAGAAGAGGAAGATGGAAAATATAAGATAGATGTAGAAAAATTATCAAATACAGCAATAGATTTAGGAAAAGGAACAGATGGAAAAGATGTATATAAACTAGAAGAAGTGCCAACCACAGGAAAAGCAAATGAAATGGGAAAAATAGCATCAAATATACCAATAAAAATAGCAGTGGTAGATACAGGGACAGTAAAGAAATATAAAGTTATGTATTATGGAAAAACAGCAACTGAAAACAGAGATTTAGGAGAATTAATAGATACTAAAACAAGTGCAAATAATAAAACAAAAACTACAAAAGGAATAGAAGAGTTAAAAGCAGGAGATTATGTAAAACTACCTTATAATGGTGAATATATAGATTGCATAGTATTATATGATAAAGCCTATAATGATAATCCAGATAACAATGCTAGTGATTATGGAATACAAATAATAACTACAGATGTTGTAGGAGAAGATATAGAACTTCCAATTCCAAACAATGATGATGAATTTTGGGATTTACTTGATGAATTAAATAACAATGCAAAACAATATATTAATGATACAAATAACAATATTTTAAGCAATGCTAGAAGTGCCGGATTTTATCCAAATCCTACTTATACTGGAACCCTTCAAAATATGGAATGGCATAAAGTTGATGAAAATCAAATGAAAAAGTTGGGAATATTTGGTCTTAAAAAAGATTATTGGTTTGCAGATAATTGTGTGAATAGAGACGACCGTGGGGAAGCTGGAGGTTTTATTTTTGGAACATACTATTGCCAATGGTCTGAAAGCAAATCTGATTCTGAATTAGAAGTTTGTTACCAATATGAAGAGTATTATAATGGAGAGTTAACTACTGAAGTAGGAAAACATGGACTTAGACCAGTATTTACTTTAAAAGCAGAAGTAAAAGCAACAGGAGAAGGAAATGGATTAGGGTCAAAAGATAATCCTTATGAATTAATAATTGAATAATATATAAAATTATAAGAAAAATGTAAAAACCGAATATGGAGACATTTCAATTAATATGCCAAGAGATAGACAAGAAGTGGACATTGCCATGCGCAAATTGGGGACAAACAATAGCCAGTTTAAGATAAATTTTGGAGAAAAAGGAAAATAATATGAATAGGCGATAAAATAAAATTAGATAAGGGATGTTTCATCTCTAAAAGTAAAAATCCCTTATCTAAAAAATATTATTATAACCCAAATCATAATTTTTTATACATTGAAAATTTAAAATAATTTTGTAGAATTTTGACACAATTAGGCTTTGAAAATACGAACATTGTTTTTATTTTTACATAGTAATTTCTGTACTAAAATTCGACATTCCACATTTTATTTTACATTTCCGTCTTTTTAGAAATAGAAGGCTCGTTTAATATACTTATTTCCATGATTTAATTATATCTTCATATTCCTTTAAGATATTATTATATTCTGCATTATTACAGTACCCCAATAGGTTTACATTTTTTTAATTTTTATTACAAAATTGTTACAATAGTTATAACTTTAACACTTCTCATTATTCCTTACTGAACTATAACATACAGTTGGAAGTTACAAAAATCCTAACATTGCATTTTCTTGAAATATATGATATAATAAGGGAAAATTTTACACAAATAGAAGGGGAAATGATACAAAATGGAAAAATTTGTTTACTTAAACACTATTAAATTTAACAACAAAAGATTCAAAGTTTTTACAAGTAAAACTTATCCAATATACTTACTAGAAATATTAGAAGATGGGAGTTTATGTTATCCAGAATACGAGGATTTTATAGCATATTTCAAACAATTTATGCAATTTAATTCTAGTATGATATATAACTTTGCAGGAGCTACTACTTCTAGAAAAACTTCTAACAAAACTACAATAAAACCAAAGAATTTTAATTTTATGCCTAAAGTACTAAAACGTACAGAAACAACAGTAAAAGCAATAACACTTGCATTAGCTCTTGTTCTTTCTGGTTGTTCACAAAGCACTTCTGTAACACCGCCTACAAAATCGCCTGAAACTACAGAAAGTCCTTCTAATAATAGTGCTGAGAATGAAACTGAAAATGAAACTAATGCTTCTGAATTTGAGGAAGATGATTTAAAAAGATTTAAAGAGGATCTTAAAAAATTCGGTGATTCGCAAGGATATGATATATACTTTCCAAACTTCGATAGTGCTTTTATCCATCAATACAATTGCGAAGAATTTGGAGGAGATACTATCTTTTGCAAAAACATTGGTGAATTTAAAAAATATATTAATCAAAAGGGAAAACCTACTTATGAAGATTTAAAAAACATTTTTGCAAAGAATGAGACTCTTCCTGAAGAATATAAAGAATGGATAAACGAAGGTTTAGATAATTTGCAAAAAGAAATGCCTAATTTAGATTTGTCAGTTTTATATCACAATGCACAAAAAATGACATTTACTGAAGCAACAGCGAAAGATATTAAAGAAAAATTAGGTAGAGATACAATCGTATCATACTTTAGTAGTCAAACAGGTGAAGTTGTATATAATCCTGAAAATGTAGAATTTAACAAATTTACATTTTTACATGAAGTGCTTGGCCATGGTTCTACAGAAGCTATGACTAAAAAGGATGAAACAAATATTTATCATGGTTTCCGTATTCCAATACTATATATGGATCAAACAATAGGAACCATAACGCCTTTCTTAACTGGTTCTGCTTTTTCAGAAGGTGCAGCAGATAGAATTGCTCGTATTTCTATTGGAGAAGAAAAAGCTCCTGAAAGTATTTATTCATTTGCAGAAGAAGAATTAAGATTAATTTCTGAAATATGCTATAATAATGATTTTGAAGATTTACTAAATGATCGTGGTAATAAATTGTATAATACAATGGCTGACTGTAATATTGATCTTCCTACATTTTATACTATGGCTTCAGATGATTTGTTATTTAATTATAACTTAGGAGGTCTTCTTCCTGAATATAAAGACGAAAATACTATGGATATGACCACTATTTTAGAAACAGTTGTTGTTGATGCTTATGAAAACAACCTTACTCCTGAAGTTGTCGAAAAAGCAAAATCTATTATGGATAAAACAGATATTGATAAAATAAATCTATATTATTGGAATGATAACAAGGAAAAATATATTGTTGACTATTATAATCCAAAAGCTGCTAGCGAAGAAGTTGAACATATATTAAATGCTATGCAAAAAGATGTTAAACAAAATACTCAACCAAATATACAAGAACAAAATACCGAACAAAATATTAAACTGGAAATCGCATCAAACGAGCGATAATAATTTAACTCTTCTTTGTGACAATAATTGTTAAAAAAGAAAAGAGGAAACTTATGAAAATATTCAAAAAACTATTTATCATATTATTAATTATATTAATTGTTATAATAAGTATTGTATTTATCATTGGTTTTAGTTATTATTCCAATGCCTTGAAAGAAAAGCCATTACTTACCAGAGTTGAAGAAGTAACTAGCAAAGAACATTATACATCATTTGATAATCTTTCACTTGATTATATTCATGCTGTTGTTGCTGTAGAAGACCATAGATATTATGACCATGGTGCAGTAGATTTTATTGGAATTGCAAGAGCTATGTATACAAATATTCGTGATGGTGAATTTGATGAAGGTGGAAGTACCATTACCCAGCAAGTTGCTAAAAATATTATTTTTAACCAAGATAAAACTCTAGTTCGTAAATTAGGAGAAGTTTTTGGAGCATTTGAATTAGAAAGAAATTATGGTAAAGATGAGATTTTAGCATTATATGTAAATTCTTCTTATTTTGGTGATGGTTATTATTGCATTTATGATGCAAGCCAAGGTTATTACCAAAAAGACCCTAAAGATTTAACCTTATCAGAAGCTAGCATGCTAGCTGGAGTACCAAATGCACCTTCTGTTTATGCACCAACGGTTAATCCAGACCTTGCAAAAAAACGCCAAAACCATGTTTTGAATAAAATGGTAGAATATGGCTATATTACACAGACTCAAGCAAATGAAGCAAAAAATACAAAGTAAGGATTTAAAGGTTTTTCTCCTTTAAATCCTTACTTCTATTTCATACCTATTTCTACTTCCATCTAATTTTATCAAATTCTCAACTTCATTTCCATTCAAGAAAATTTTACTTTTGCCAGGCTCAAACTCATTTTTTCCATCTGGATTTTTTACCTTAATATGATAAATGCTATCTTTCCATTGATACTTCATTTCATATTCTTTCCATTCCCTGCTAATTGCTGGCTGAATTTTTAAATAGCCTTTTTCCACTTGCAATCCTAGCAAATTTTCAATTCCAGCCTTGTAATACCAACTAGCAGAACCTGTATACCAAGTCCATCCACCACGACCTGCTAAATTACTTGCGCCATAAATATCTGCTGCAATTACATAAGGCTCAACCTTATATTTTTTACTCGCTTCTTTTGTTCGGCTATGCTCAATCGGATTTATCATTCGATATAATTCAATAGCTTTATCGCCAAAGCCTAACATTGCCTCTGCCATAATAACCCATATAGAGCTATGAGTATATTGCCCTCCATTTTCTCTTACACCTGGTAAATATGCCTTAATATAACCTGGTTCTAGCTTTCCTTTTTCAAATGGTGGGTCAAGCAGTTTAATAATTCCATTTTCTCTATCAATTAGATGATTTTCTAAGCTTTCCATAGAAATATATTTTTTGTCATTATCTCCTAAACCAGAAATAACACTCCAGCTTTGTGCAATACTATCTATCCTACATTCGTCATTTTCCATACTTCCTAGAGCCATTCCATCATCCATAAAGGCTCTTTTGTACCATCTTCCATCCCATCCATTTGTGTTTAAATTTCTTTTTAATTGATTTTTTGCTTCTTCATATTTTTTGGCTAAAGCTTCATCTCCTTTTTCGATGCAAATTAATATAAATTTTTCTAATATTAATCCTAAGAAAAATCCAAGCCATACACTTTCGCCTTTGCCTTTATTTCCAACAGTACTAAATCCGTCATTCCAATCTCCTGAGCCAATTTTAGGCAATCCGTGTTCTCCAAAATTCAAAGATTTTTCAATTGCTTTTAAGCAATGTTCATAGATAGTTCCTTCTTGTGTAGATGGATTATATTTTTCATATTTTTCGTCTTGATTTTCTTCTAATACTTTTCCTTCTAAATAAGGAACTTTTATTTCTAAAATAGAGGTATCTCCTGTAAATTCAATATATTCTATTACCATATAAGCTAGCCACAATAAATCGTCTGAAAACCTAGTTCTAATTCCTCTTTGTGTTTCTTCATGCCACCAATGTTCTACATCTCCTTCTATAAATTGATGAGTGGCATGTTTGATAATTTGCTGTTTTATAATTTCTGGACTTAAATATTTTAAACCTAAAGCATCTTGCAATTGGTCTCTAAATCCATAAGCTCCGCCTGATTGATAATATCCTGTTCTGGCTATTAATCTACTTGTTAAAATCTGATATGGAATCCAGCCATTTAGCATAATGTTAGTAGATTCCATTGGTGTATAAACTTGAAGTCTTCCTAAAAATTCCTTCCAATAATTTTTTACTTTATTTAGTTCCTGCTTGCAATTTGCTATTTTTTGGTATTTATATGCCATATTTTTGCAATCAATACTATTTTCTTGTGCTCCTAACATAATTGAAATCTCTTTATTTTCAAAACTTTCTAAATCAATTTCTATTTGATATGCTATACATGCCTGTTTTCCTAATGAATTTTCATTATTTAGTGATACCTTACTTAAAGCATTGGGATTAGCTAGTCCTCCCTCGCCCAAAAAGAAATGTTTATCTCCTGTATATGATTTAATTTTTTCACTACAAGAAATATATATATGCGTGTTTTCCATTTCTTCTCGGTATAAATTTTTTGCATATACTAGATTACTATTTGAATCAAAATTTAAATCAATATAACTATTTGACTTTGTTTCATCTTCTCCTATAACTGGTTTTATATAATAATATAATTTCAATTTTTTTCGGTTTGGTGTCATATTTTGTAAGTTTAAAATACCAATTTTGCAACTATCTTCTTTTGGTACAAACATTTCTAATTCTTGCTTTATTCCATCACTTTGATGAATATATTTACAATAGCCAAATCCATAAATAATGTTGTAATTTCTTTTATCTGGCATTGGATTTAGTCCTAGTGACCACGCTTTTTGATTTTCCTCATCTTTTAAATAGATAATTTCTGTTGGGATGTCATAACTTGGATTATTTTCCCAATTAGAAACTCTATTTAATCTGCTATTTTTATACCAACTATATCCTCCCATATTTTCTGTTACTAATGTTCCAAAATGCTCATTTGCCATAATATGACTCCAAACAGTTGGTAATCTATTTTGTGTGTCTACCTTTATCAAATATTCTTTTCCATCAGCAGAAAATGCACCATATTCATTATAGTATTTCAAATTGTCTTTTTTTGCCAGAATATCAATATCCTCTTTTTCCTCTTCTTCCCATTGTGGTTTTTGTATTTCATCTCCTATTTGTTTATATTTTTCTAAATAATTATCTTCCAATTCTTTTATATTATTTTTCAAACCACCTTTGTCACTATCAATGCAAATAACAGCTAAAAATTCTAATAATTCGATATCTTTTTTATCTACTTCCCCTTTTGTTAATGTAAAAATTCCACCTCTAATATTTTTTAAATATCCCATTTGTTTGTTTAAAACGATATTTTCTATTTCTTCTTTTACATAGTTTTCATAGCTATGCTTTTCTTCGTCAATTATAACAATTTCTGTTTCTATATTTTTTACTCTAAAAAATTCATAAGCCTTTAGAACCTCTTGCAATACATAACTGTCATTTACATTTCTTAATTTCACTAAAATTATTGGTAAATCGCCAGAAATTCCATATTTCCATAGTTCACTTTGTTTGTAATTTGTATGTTTTTTTACCTGCTTTATAGCTTGACTTTTAACTGGATTATAAAATAATATATAAGATAATATTTTTTGGTAGATTGCAATGTCTGTGCCTTTCATACTTAAATATCTGCTTTCTGCTTCTTGCCTTGCTTTTGATAATTCAAATTCTTTTTTCACATTTTCACTAGATTGATATTGTTTGATGTTTTCGATTACTTTTTGTTTTTCTTCTTCTACACTTAAAATAAAATCTACTACTGCCTTTTCTTTTGTAGGTACCTTTATTGTTCTTTTTATTGCTACAACTGGCTCTGTTACAAGTCCTATTTTTTTAGAAAAAGGAATTGAATTTTTTATCATACTTGGAATTCCTAAATTTCCCCTTCCTAAAAACTTTTCTTTGTCTAGTTCAAACTCTAAATCCCCAATTGTTTCTCCATTTGTGGATAAATTCACTCCCAAATAAAACTTAGGTGCATTTATTTGCCTATTTTTTCGTTCTAGTAAAATACTTTTGGTTTCTTCATGAAATTCATTCATCAAAAATAAATTATTAAATACAGGGTGAGCATTGTCTTGGTCTTTTGGCGAAAGTACGGGCTCAAAATAAGAAGTTACTTCTAAAATTTCTTCTTCGTTTCCCTGATTTTCTAAAGTAATTCTTCTTAATTCTACAGGTTTAGTTGAACTTACTGTTGTTTTAATTTTTGTTTTTATATTTCCATTTATTATTTCTTGTTCATCTTTATCTGGCATAAAACTAATTTGATACTGCTCTTTTTGATTTTCATTGAAAGAATAATTTGAACTCCATATATTTTTGTTTTTAATATTTTTTATCGTGAAAAATATACCTTGTGCATAATCATTTGTATTTTTAAATCGATTGATATAAATATTTTTATATTGACTAAATCCTTGCCCTTTCTGGTCCATAGCAATCATATAATTTTCATTAGAAATTACATTTCCAGTTATTAATCTTTCATCTAATTTTTTATAAGTTGTTATAATATAATTCTCATAATCTTTATATTTTAATTTTTCTACTTTTTCTTTTTTCTCTTTTGTAATAATTGCTGTTTCTGGCATAGTTTCTTGCAAAAGAATGCTTGCCGCTTCTATTTCTGGATTTTTGATAAATCGTTTTTGCAAAATATTGTGATTAAATAAATTGTTAATGCTAAGCAAAATTAACCCTTGATGATGTGCCATATAAGTTTTAACAACTGCAGATTGCTTTCCTTTTTCTACTCGCTGTGGTGTATAATCAATTGCCTCATAAAAGCCATATTTGTTATACATACCTTCTGCTTCTAGCCTTTTTAGGTTTTTGATTTCTTCTTTTGGAGCATCTCCTATTGCAAGAATACTTCCATAACTTGCAACTACCATTTCATCTCCTAAACCTCTTTTTAAACCTATCCACGGAATTCCAAAAGCTTTATATTGATAATTTGATTGTAAATCTTTTAAATTAAATGCCGCTTCTGAGATTCCCCAAGGGATATTTAGTTTTTGACTATATTGCATTTGTGTATGGATTAAAAATTTGCACGATTCGTCTAATAAACTTCCTTTGTATCTTGGAATATTAACATTAGGCATTAAATATTCAAAAGCTGTTCCAGACCAAGAAACAAGACCTTTGTATTTTCCCCATATTGTTAGGGTTCTGCTCAAATGTTTCCAATGGGTGTTTGGAATATCTTTTTTAGCAATTGCAACTAAACTCGCTTGCCTCGCTTCTGAGGCTAATAAATCATAATAGGAATCTGTTAAACTATTTTCTTCTATATTAAATCCAATTGAAAATATTTGTTGTTCTGCTTTATATAATAATTTAAAATCTGTTTGCTTTATGATACGATTAATAATTTCTATTGTTTCTGCTGTATTTTGTATGCCTTCCAAAAACGATTTTGTTACATATAAATATCCAGTCAAATTACCACTATCAACAGTTGAAACATATCTTGGATAAAGTGGCTCTTTCGTTTTTATATTATACCAATTATATAAATGACCATTCCATTTAGCTAAGCTATCTATTTGTTTTATTATATTTTGCAATAAATCGATTGCTTTTTCTAAAGTAATGTATTGTAAATCATAGGCAGATATAACAGCTAATAATGATAGACCAATATTAGTAGAAGAAGTTCTTGGTATTACTTTTTGCTTTCTATCTTCTTGATAGTTATCTGGAATTAAATAATTATTTTCTTTGGTTAAATATTCCTCAAAAAATCGCCATGTCCTTTTTCCAATTTCTAATACATAGTCCTTTTCTTCTTGATTTAACTGTTCTATTGCATCTAATTCTTTTACTTCTTTGCTAATATACCACATCATAAGAGGAGCCAAAATCCATAGAATTCCTAAAATAAGGGCTACTATATTTGTATTTGTTAAACTAAAAATAACTGCTATAACTCCTAATACAAGACTTGATACCATTTGTGTGTAATAAGAAAATAAGTCTGATTTTGCTTGTTTTTCTGCTTCTTCAGAAGTGGTCCATTCTAGCAAATGTTTATGAGTTATATTTAATCTATAAAGTGTTTTGCCAATTGCTTTCATAGAAGTATATGCTTTGTATGGTAAACAGCTTAGTGTAATAATAGCTCTGAGAAAAACTCCTTTTATTCCTGAAATTTTTGGTGCAAAAGTTTTTTGCTTTTCTTCCCCTTCTTTTCTAAATATCAAGATATTTAGAAATTCTAAAATATAAGGAAACACAGAAATACAAATTAAAATTATACTACTTAAATAAGCCTGTTTTCCTTGAAAGCTTCCAACTATTGCATTATAAATTAGTGCTATTATAATGCTAATTTCTAATAAACTTCTTCTTAAGTTATCTAATATTTTATATTTAGAAAGTAGATTAAGTGGACTTTGCAAGCCAATCCATTTTACAATTTGCCAATCTCCTCTAATCCATCTGGATAATCGGTTCATAAAACTGTTATATTTCGTTGGATAACCATCCATCAGTAAAATATCAGATACCAGTCCACAACGTAAATAGCAACCTTCTAATAAGTCATGACTCAATACTTGGTTTTCTGGAATTTGATGTTGCATAACTTTTTCATAAACTTCTACATCATAAATTCCTTTTCCTGTAAAAATACCTTCTTGAAAGTTGTCTTGATAAATATCAGATATAGCATTTGTATAAGAATCTACTCCTCCAGCCCCTGCAAATATTCTAGTGAATAGAGTTTTATAGCTAACTTCTAGGTCAACGCCAATTCTTGGTTGCATAATACCATAACCATCTATTACAATATTTTTTTCTTCATCTATTTCTGGTTTGTTTAGAATGTGTGCCATCGCACCTACTAATTCAAAGGCGGAATCTAAAATTAAATCTGTATCTGCATCTAAGGTTATAATGTATTTTATTTTTTCTTTTTCCTTATTTTCCAATGTGTTATATCGAAAAGGATTTTCTATTTTTCCTAATAAATATTGATTGAACTGTGTTAGCATACCTCTTTTGCGTTCCCAACCAAGATAACTCTCTTCCTTTTCATTCCACATACGTTTTCGATAAATAAAATTGAAAATCGCCATTTTGTTTTCTTCTCTTGGATATTTTTGGTTCAACTCATAAATTAAACTTTCTCCTGTTTTTATTACTTCTATGTCATATTCTTCTTCTCTTTTGTCACTTTCTTGGCAATCTCCCAATAACGTAAAGTAAATATTTTCACTTTTATTGGCTAAATAATAAACTTCCAATTTTCTCATGAGTTCTTCTACTTTTTCTTTTGATTTTAAAATAGTTGGTATTACTACCATGGTACTATGCTCTTTATCAATTCCATTCAAATAATCTAATTTAGGAATGATTTTAGGTTTTACAATTTTGCTCATTATATATTGCATGATTTGTATTGCAAGTTCTGTGGAAGGAATGAAAAATAAAATAAAGCTTAAAATATTCCATGCAAGCAAACTACTAATACCACAAGAAATGGCTATACTTAAAACACTGGCTACTAGTATATACACTTTTGTTTTGTCTTTTGGATTCATTTGCCTACTTGTTTTATATTGTAAAACATCATATAGTTCATTAATTCCTTTGTCTATTAAATAATAACCAATATGTGCTTTTTTGGTATTTGCTTCTGAGTAATTGGCATCTTGGTCTTTGCCTTTCTCAACCTCTCTTTTAGCTAACTCTAAAACTTTTTTAGCTATATACATTTCTGAAATTTTAGTTCTTTTAGCTATTTCTTCAATTTTTGTCCTATAATATTCCTTTGTTTTATCATCCATTTTTTCATATACTTTTGCTGGATCTTGCTTTAGAACTTCCTCTACTCCGTTAATTCTTTCAAATATTTCTAAAAAATTAATTCTTTGTATTTTTTTGATACTGGTTATACTATTTCCCATTGAAACTTTTCTAACAGCTACATCAAAATGCTCTTTGCTTATTACTTCTGATATAGTTGTTCCCATCATATCAACTGTTTCTTCTAATGCTTTTAAATAGCTATAGCCTTTTTTTCCATAGCGTTTCAAGATGTAAGACATGTATTCAATAAATGGATATTTCATATCTCTAATTTTGACATATTTTTTGCTAAAATTCTGTTCTTCTTTTGATTTATTATCAACTAATCTTTCTGCTATGCTTTCTGCTTTATATTTTTGAATTTGTACACTATATATTTTTTCACATATTTCTCTAATATTTTCGATAATAGCAATTTGAAGAAATATTCCAATATTCCATATTTCTTCCATGCTTAGTGTTTTTTTAGTTTGATAACTTATTAAATAATCTTCTAAGTCTTTTTTTTGTATTTTATTATCTGTATAGGCTACAATTTCAGAAGCAAGCACATATATTCTTGCAAATCCTTTATAAGGTCCATTTGCTACTCCTACAAAATTTGTATATTTTTTTAGTGTTAGCTCTTTTTGAATTTGCTTTACTGTTTCTTCTATAATATATAAATTGTCTAAAAGCCATTCTCCTGCTGGATGTATGCTTATTCCTAATTTTAAATGCTCATTTAATAGCTGATAGACTTGTTGTATTGTTTTAAAATTTTCTAACATTTGTGGTACGGGATATGTGTTTTTTTGAGAACGATTGCTTAAGTTATGACTGGATGCTATTTTTTGTAAGTGATTTTCTAATTGGCTTTTGTCCACTAATGTTCCATTTATTTTTAATACTTTATTGGCTTTCAAAAAATTCCACTCCTTGCTTATATGTTTTAAACATATTGTTTGCAAAGAGTGGTAATTTTATACATTTAAAAAATAGTTTTGGGTGTCGCATTGGGGACGTTTCATTTTCGACATTTTTGTCGAAAATGAAACGTCCCCAATGCGACACCCAATGCGACACTACACAAAGTTATAAAAACATTGCCATATAAATTGGAAAAATATCTATATTATTTTTTCTTCCATAATTAGATGGTGCTAATTTTATCCCTTTTTTAACATTATATTTATTCATTACAGTTTCCAATGACTTTGATTTTTTATTTCCTGCTGATTTTACTTCAATAGCTGTTATAACTTTTTCAAATCGAATAAAAAAGTCTACCTCAAGTGTTGAATTATATTCAAAGTAATATAATTTTTTTCCTTTTTTTGCTAACATGTCTGCTATTATATTTTCGTATATTGCTCCTTTATATATTCCTAAATTCCCATCTATAATATCTTCTTGTGTTCCTTCATCTAACATTGCAACAAGTAGTCCTGTATCTTTCATATATACTTTAAATATATCACTTTTAGAATTTCCTTCTAGTGGTAATTGCGGTATTTCTAAGTTATGGCAAAAATTTATTATTCCAGCATCATATAACCACATAAGACTTCCTGCATATTTTCTTAAACTTCCACTTGGCATTACCAGACTATACCTGAATTTTTTGTAGTCCTTTGAAAGATGTTTTGGAATAGATAAAAAACATGCTCTCGCTTTTGTTTTTTCTGCTCCTTCTGCATATTTTGCAATGTCATCCTGATAGTCATTAATGATTGCTTTTTGTATCTTTAAAACATTTGCAAAATTATGATTTTGAACAAAATCATTTACAACTCTTGGCATTCCTCCAACTACAATATATTCTTTAAATAAACTCATCATTCTTTCATGAATGGCTGTTGGTACTACTTGTTTTTTTTCAAAATAATCTCTTACATCTAATATACTTTGAGGTGTAATTCCATTAGCCCATAAAAATTCCTCAAAATCTAATGAATTCATTTCTATTTGCTCTGTATATCCTACTGGAAATGATTCCACTTCTTTGTAATTAATGCCCAATAACGAACCAGAGGCAATTACATCAAATCTTTTATCTAATGAAAGAAATTTAAGTGCTGTTCTTGCATTTGGACAATTTTGTATTTCATCTAAAAATATTATTGTTTTATTGGGTATTATACTTGCATTTGGAACTCTTAATGATATTTGTTTTATTAAATTTTCTACATCTAAGTCCCCATCAAAAATCGCTTTATATCCTGGTGATTCATCAAAATTCATATAAATATAATTTTCATAATTTTCTCTTGCAAACTTATCAATGATAAATGTCTTTCCAACTTGCCTTGCACCTTTTACTACTAGACACATTCTTTCTTTTTGATTTTTCCATTCTAATAATGACTGATAAATTTTTCTTTGTAGCATAATGTCACCATCCTTTGTGATTATTATAACATTTTATAATACAAATTGCAAGTTTTTCAAACGAATATTGCATAGTGTTTGCATTTTTTTCAAGCGAATATATTGATATAATTGCAAATTTTTCATACGAAATAATCTATAATTCCATTATAAATTCCCCAAGCCAATTTATTTTGATATTCATCTTCTAGTAATTGTTTTTCTTCTTCAGGATTTGATAAAAAGCCACATTCTACTATTGTTGTTGGAATTTCAACATTTTTTATAATATAAATGTTATCAATTGTTTTGGCTATTCTATTATTTTCCTTTTGAATTGCTTCATTTAAGTTGCTTTGTATTTGTTTTGCAAGTCTTGCTCCATCCTCGGAACCTTCTTTGTAGAATGTTTGCCAACCATCATATTGAGACTCAGAAATTTTATTTAAATGGATTGATACAAAAATATCTGCTGAGGATTCATTTCCTATTTTTACCCTATTTCTTATATCAGAGATTTTCTTTTGCCTTAGTGTTTTGCTATCTAAATCATATATAGCATTTTCGTCTGAACGAGTAAGGATAACATTACAGCCATTTGTTTCTAATAAATTCTGAAGCTTTAATGCAATTTTTAAATTAGTTTCTGCTTCTGTTGTACCTGTACTACTTTGAGCGCCTTCATCCGGAACTCCGATGCCCGGGCATCTACAACAACTGTCTTTCCAGATACTGGTGTAGCAGTTGTTTCTACTGTATTATTTGTTTTTTTATTTGCTATTTGAAAAGAAAAAGCAAAAATTCCTATTAATATACACGCCAATATTCGCTGTATAGTTTTTCTATGGACTACAATCATACTAAAAACTCCTAATATAAATATTCTTATTATTTATATTCGGAGTTTAAACATTTTATTCATGTTCTTCTTGATTTAAATTTATTAATTCATTATTTTTATCTTCCTGTAATTTGATAATTGCATCCTTTTCGCTTACTTCAGCTTTAACACTTTCTTTAAAATCCATTCCGCTTTCTTTTTCCCTTTTTCTTTTTAAACTTTCTTTTCTATTTCGTATATTCAGCATTTGGCTTTGAATTTCTGGAATATTTTTAAGTGTTTTTTTATTTCCTATTCTTTCAACTTCTTCAAAATTTTCTTCTAGACTCATAATTGTCATTAATTGTGACTGAATAACCGGATCATTTGCAAATCGTTTTTTTGTTGCTATTCTTTTTGCTTCTTCTAAATTTTCTTCTTTAATTGCTATTTTCATCATCAATGATTGAATACCCGGATCAGTCATAAAATGCTCTCTATTTCCAATTTCTTTAGCTACATCATAATTTTCTTCTTTTATTGCTATCATCATTAGCTGTGCTTGAATAAATGGATTTTTAGCAAATTTTTCTTGGCTATTTCCTATACTTTTAGCTTTTTCAAATTTTCTTTCTTTCATTGCCACCTGCATCATTTGAGATTGAATTCTTGAATCTTTTAAAAATTCTTTTCTTTGTCCTATTTTTTTAGCTTCTTCTAAATCGCCTTCTTTTATAGCTATTGTTATCATTTGTGACAAAATTATAGCATCATCTGTAAACTTTCTTCCTATTTTTTTTGCTTGTTCAAAATCTCCTCTTTGTATTGCTATTGCCATCCTTTGTGATTGAATTTTAGGATTTTCTGGATATTTTTGAGTTAATTTAATTGCTTCATCAAAATTCCTCACTTTTATTAATCTTTTTATTTGTTTTCCAGTATATCTTTCTATCTCATGTTCTAATATTGCCTCATTTATTAAAAATCTCTTTATCTTGTACAAAAACTGCATTATATTAACATCCTTTCAAAAAATCATGCTGTTATTTTCTTCTATCTACTGCATAGCTACTTCCCATAACAGACTTAGCTGCATGTTTCACTTGTGCGCCTACTTCTCCAATTTCTAGTATATTATTAAATCTTCCTTCGTCTACTACTACTACTCCAATTGATAATGAAGTTAGTGGAAATTGTTCTATTATTCCTTTTCGATTTGCTACTTCTATATATCCTCTTTGTAAATCTTCTTCTAAAAAATATTTTTTTACGTTGTAATCAAAATGTGCTAACATACTTTGACATAATTTTTCGCAAGTATTTCCTGGTACTATTGCTATAAAATCATCTCCACCTATATGACCAATAAAAGTATGTTCTAACCCACTATCATGTATGCATTTCATTATTACTTCTGCTGTAAATTCTATTATTTGATCTCCTTTTAAGAAGCCATATACATCATTATATGCTTTGAAATTATCTAGGTCTAAGTACAATACACAAAATACTTCGTTATTTGCAATTCTTTTCTTTAATTCTGCATGTATTTGTACATTACCCGGTAATCCAGTCAATGGACTAATTCTTCTATTAGTTGCAAGTAACCTATTCAAGTTTTTTACTGTATGATACAGATATTGCTCATCTACAGGCTTTTTTATAAAATATTCAATTGACTCTTGTAAAATTTTAAGTCTATGTTCTCTATCGCCTATTGAAGATACAACAATAACAGGTGTGATTGTGTTATCTTCGTCCTTTCTTATTTTTCTACACAAGTCCACAACATTTCTATCAATTGCATCTTCGTTGATTACGATTAATGATGGTATGTTTTTTAGAGCAATATCTATTTGCTCTGTTTTTACACTTGTAAATTTATATTCTGGATCATTTTTAAATAATTCTCTAAATATTACTATTGATGAATCATCATCATCAATTATATATATTTCTTGCATCATGTTCATCGTCCTCCATAGATTTTCTTACTCAATTATATACAAAAAGACTTGATTTTTTCAAGTCTTTTGCTTATTTTTTACCTTTTTTTTCCTATCTTCAATCTTTTCGTTTAATATTTGCGTAATTTCCTTAGTGTTGATAGCTGGGAATGCTCGTTTTAGACGATATACATTTTTATATAAACGTAAAATGGTTTTATTTCTTTTATGCTTTAATTCTTCTATTATATTTTGTATGTGCTCTGTTGTGGTATTTTTTTCTGTTTTATTATTTTTTAGTTCTTTTAATTTTTCTTTTATTTCTTTATTGATATTTTCGATTTTTTCTAAAGTTGATTTTATATTCTTAACTTTAATTATTGATACTATTGAGTCTACTATAAAAACAATACCTAAAATAGTAATGACGACATACCAAATTCTAATATCCACTTTTGCTACCATTTTTTGCATTAAAGGATGTATGTATTTTATAAATACCACGCCTAATATTCCCCAATAAATTGAGTTAGTTAAACAAATTCTTCCTTGAAAGTTAAATTTATGATCAGAATAATCCCAATATTTAGTATCAAATGCTGTTTCTAAAAATACTCCTACAGCATACTCCCATATTGTTAATACAACTATTGCTACTACAAATAAAAAAATAGGTTGATTTTCAAATCCTTCTAACAGAAGGAACATCATTATAGCTCCTATTCCATAGATTGGGCAGAATGGTCCTCTTAAAAATCCTGTGTTAATTAATTTTCTTTCACAACACGATCGATAGATAGATTCCATTACCCAACCTAAGAATGAATATAGGATAAAATAAGTCACTATTTCAAATAAATGGTTATTCATTTTTTCACCTTATTTATTAACTAATACGCTTTTTGTTTCTGTTACATCACTTTCGTTATATACTGTAACATCTAATCTGTTTCTTCCATCATGCAATGGATAAGCATATTCAAATTCTTTTCTATCTTCTAATTCATATACTTCTTCTAAATTTAATAGATATGTTTCTTCTTCGTTTATAACAAATTCTACTTTTTTAATTCCTTGCTCATCTGATGCTTTAATTACAAAATTATCTGCCCCATCTGTTGAAATTTCTAATTCTGGTTTGGTTACTCCATTTACTTCTTGAGTTTTTGTTTCTGTAGTATTGCTTTCATCTACTACAATTACTGTTAAAGTATGCAAGCCTTTTGGGATTTCTATTACTTGCTCTGTACTCATATCATTAATGTCTACTTTAGTTTCTTCTTCTTCATCCCATCTATATGTCATATATGACAATTGTTTTTTCCCTTCTGCTGTAACTTTTATATTAGCTCCATCTGCTTCAATATTTATATTAATGTCTCCTTCTCGTGTATAATCTCTTTGGAATGAAGTTTCTTGTCCTGCTACATCAACAGCTCGTATTGTTAATGAGTTTGTTCCTGTTGGTATTTCTATACTTGTTTCAACTTGCTTTTGTCCTTGACATGGAACTTGGGTTGCTTCTTCATCATTCCAACTATAAGTTACACTAGAAAGTTCTTTATTATGACTAATTTTTAATGAAATCTCTTTTTCTGTAGGCTGACTTACATCCATAACTGGTTTTATTGGTATTTCTTCTTTTTGAGATTCTTTATACATGCCATAACATGCAGAACCAATTATAAATATACCAAATACTAATATAGCTATAGCAAAAAATCTTACTACACTATTTATTTCTGCTGGTCCACTATTCATTCTTTGTCTACGTTTTTTTACTTTATCGCTTATGTCTTCTACACTTAATATCTGATTCATTTTTCCACCTCTTAATATCCATTATGGATGTTCCCTTTTGGACATTTTTGTCATATTGGGATACATCTTTATTATTTAATTATTCCTCGTTTTTATTCATTTTATAATTATAACATAAGATTTATAACTTGTAAATGATTTTTTTGTTAAATTTTTACTATGCAGTCAATTGATTGTGAATGGTAACAATTATATATAATTATAACAAAAATAGCTGTAAGATATTTATTTCAATCATTACAGCTATAAATATTTTATTAATTTTGTGTATATGGTAGAAGTGCAATGTGTCTTGCTCTTTTTACTGCAATTGTAATGTCTCTTTGATGTTTACTACAA
The DNA here is from genome assembly GCA_947626865.1 of uncultured Clostridia bacterium. GTDB lineage: Bacteria > Bacillota > Clostridia > TANB77 > CAG-508 > CAG-269. Next base: position 4,323 of record CANQTZ010000022.1, on the reverse strand, counting down.
GTACCTGTTGTTCTTCTTGGCAATATTTTTCCTTTTTCATTAATGAATTTTTTTAATTGCTCTGGATTTTTATAATCTAATACAAAGTTTTTGTCACTGCATAACATACAAACTTTTTTTCTTTGTTTTCTAAATCTTGGATTGTAGTCTTCATCATAATTTTTGTTGTTATTTCTTTTATTTTGCTTTTTATCTGCCATTTTCTTATTTCCCCCTTTTTGTTATTAAAATGGTAAGTCATCATTAGAAGATACTTCAAAATCTGAACCCATACTTCCTGGAGCTGTATTTCCAAATGTGTTTTCAAAAGTATTTGCTGTAGCTTCTGTATCTCTTTTGCTGTCTGCAAAATATGCTTCTTCTGCTACTACTTCTGTTATATAATGCTTAACTCCTTGATCATCATCCCAAGTTCTGGTTTGTATTCTTCCAATTACGCCTACTTGTTGACCTTTCTTAAAGTATTTACTACAAAATTCTCCTAACTTAGACCAAGCTACTATGTTAATAAAATCTGCTGTTCTTTCATCTCCTGGTTTTGCAAATCTTCTGTTTACTGCTAGAGTATATGAAGCCACTAGAGTGTTGTTAGTTTGTGTATATCTAACTTCTGGATCTCTTGTTAGTCTTCCCATTAATATTATTTTGTTCATTTTTTATCACCTTTCTTTACTTTAAATAAAGGCCCCTATCTTTATTTAATTTGTATTTTATTTTTTTACCACGATAAATTTCATGATATCATCTGTAATTCTAAAAACTCTTTCAATCTCTTGTATATAATCTGGTTTTGCTTCAAAGTTGAATAGTAAATATGTTCCTTCATTGCATTTGTTGATTTCATAAGCTAGTCTTTTTTTGCCCATATTTTCTACATTTTCAACTTTTCCATTTTCATTGATTAATCCTGTAAATTTTTCTTCTAGTGATTTTAAACCACCTTCATCTACATTTGGATTAACAATGATAATACTTTCGTATTTATTCATTATCTTCACCTCCCTTTGGATTTATAACCTACATTTTCTGTAAGTAGAGATCAAAGAAAATGTTATTTCCTTTGAAACATTGATATTTTATCACATTTTTTTCCAATTTGCAAGTACTTTTGTATTAGAAATTCTATAGTTAGTTACTAGTCAGGCATATTTTATTTATATAAAAGTTTAATATATAATTTAAGACTGACTAGTAACTCACAGCCAATAAAAACTTTTTATTCTCGTAAATTCCCAATATCATAATTTAGTAAATAAAAAAGAGAAAAAATGAGAAAATCAAAGAATATAAATTGTTTTACCTTAAATTAAATATTGATAATATGATAAAAAACGATATATAATAAAAGAAAGAGAGGTTATATGAAGAAAATAGCTCATCCACATGATAAAATCATAAAAACTATTTTAGATAACAAAGAAGAAGTTACTTTATTAATCAACAAAATGCTAAATTTAGAAAAGCATAAAAAATGTTTACATACAAAAGATATTGAAAAATATAATAGAAAATTTATAAGTACAACAATTATATTTATATGAAACAAAGAAATCAAATTGGAATGAATATAATGTATTGGATATTAGTCAAATATCAGAAAATGAATTGTTAGAAAATAATGGCTTTTTGGGAAAAATTTTATTGATTGAAAAAAGCAAAACTCAAGATGAAATAATAGAATCTATTGAAAAAGTTCTGACTACCAATTTAAAAGTATCAGATAAAAAATTATTAAAAAGATTTATTTACTATATTTTAAATAAAAAAATCCCAGAAGAAAAAACGGAAAAATTTTTAAAAATATTAGATAGAAAGGAGGAAAATAATATGAGATGGGTTGAAACATTACTTAATGGATTTGATGAAAAATATGAAGAGGGTATAAAACAGGGAATTAGTCAAGGCAAAAAGCAAGGCATAAGCCAGGGCATTTTAAGTGTGGCTAAAAATATGTTAAAAGATAATGTGAAGATAGAAGATATTAAAAAGTTTACGGGTTTATCTAAAAAAGAAATTCAAGATTTGAAATTGCAATGTTTGAAGTCTATATAATTGTTGTATATATAAAGGGATAATTATTTTTTTATAATTATCCCTTCTTTAATACTTCTCTGATAAAAAATTAAAAAAATTCGCACCCCAGACTTGACAAACTCCACAAACTCAAAAGAACTAAACATCCTTCGACATCTAGTTCTTTTAATTTCTATATCAATTATGCAATGCATTTGATGAAAACTTTTTTCTTTAGCATTTTATATCAAATCTTGAATTTATCACATCAAAGTGACTACTCGCCCGGAAGAGCGACACGGAAGGAACTGTTGAGATATCTGTTACCACTCCCATCACCGAAACAGAACAGACCTGCATTAGAACCAGTATCGTAATAGCCTCCACGTAAGAAAAACGAATAACTCGTGTAAGGGAAGCTGGAGGAGTCGCTAAACCAACTTGTAGTACCGCTACCTCTCGTTGATGTTTCTAGTATTGCATCTCCATATCTATATTGTTTATCCTTATATTCTGTGTAATTACTTGTATTACTATCACTTTCGCTAAATGGATATACTGTTACATATTTGCTACTTTTATCTTTATAAGCCTCTACATTCTTGCTTGTATTTCCATTTACCATAGTCGAACCATTGCTTAAACTATCATTTCCATTCGAGATATATCCTGCCACATATTCCCATGATCCTCCTGACATATCATATATTCCATAAATATTCCCTGTTGTACTTGCTTTTATTCCATTTGCTGTCTCATAAGTATCATTTGTACCTTCTCCATATCCTGTTATATAGATACTATTTTTATTTACTGCTATTTCCTTCCCATTTCTTCCATATTGACTATGAGCTAAATATGCTACTGCTCCCCATTCACTATTTTTCATCAAATGGCTCTGTTTTTTAGTATCATAATTTTGTGAATTTGTAAACATATCGCCAATTGTTATACTTCTTGCACTTTGTACATTTGGAACACTTTTAAATGTAGTACCAGAACCCATATCATCAGCTGTCGCATTACTATAACTCATTTCATATTTTGCTACCCAAATTCCAGTTAATTCTTTATCCCAACCACCATTTATAAATTTAATACTACTTTCATCAGTAAAAGCTGGATGCACATAATAATCTTGAGTTGTTTCTGCTTTTTGTTCAAGAGAAGTAACACGTTTGGCTGTTTGCAAATTGCCTTTATCATCATAGTATTGGTCAGTAGTTCCTACTAAAAATTTAACATCTATTGTTCCTGCCCCATCAGTTGTACCATCTTCTTTATACGTAGGCTGACTAGTAATCTTATATGCAAATCTTGGTATCCATACCCACATTGAACCGTCTTTTGTCATAGCATTTGCCCATCTTCTATTTTCTTCTTGTGGACCATAATTATACCAATTATTTTCTTCAAAACCATTTTCTCCCTGTTTTATGATTTCTCCATTTCGTGTATCTGTTGGCTCTTGATACATAATTTTAGTCATTCCAGATAATATATCTGGCTGATTGCTATAAGTTACAGTTATCTTTTCTTCATTTGACTCAATTTTGCCATTTGTAATTTTTACTATATAATTTCCTGGTACATCAACTACAAAGTTCAAATCTTCACTACTGTTCCAATATCCACTTCCTTCTAGCTGATATCTTACTTCCCATTTATCAATATCTCCATTATCGTATTTTATATCTGTAAGGTTAATTCTCCATTTTTGATTTTGTATCCTGCTACAACTTATATTAAACATTGAATTTCCAGTATTATTATCTTTATATTCCACATTATATAACCCTTTTGGTAATTGATTCAATGTATAATAAGTTTCACCATCTTGTTCAATGCCTTCATAGCTAACAATACTTCTTTTCTCTAAATTAACAAAAAATGATTGTTCTACACCTTCAATTCCCAAATTCTTAATTAAATCTTCACTCCAATACCTATAGCCTCCATCTTTAGTAATAGTTTCATTTATTTGTTCACCTATACTATTAGCCCTAGTTTGCAAACTACCTGTTATTTCGTCGCCTAAATTTAACATTGATGTACTTTCAGTTCCTCCATAACTTACACCATCTATACTAATGGTATCACCATTTTTATATTTTTGATAAATTTCATTTACCTCTGTTTGCATAATTTTTAGCTCAGCTGTAAATCGTGTCATTTGCGATGATTTAATAGTTTCCTTTCCACTATATATAGCAACAGATGCCAAAATCAATAACACAATTATGTTTAGTATGTTATCGATGGTTAGGCTGTAGAAAATCAGACTGGCATAAAGTTTTAGACCAGCCTGAC
>CANQTZ010000021.1 GCA_947626865.1 uncultured Clostridia bacterium | reverse complement strand
TTTTTTGCATTTCCAATGGTATAACCATCATACCATTTTTTTATTTCTTCTTTATCTTCTTGTACATTAAAATCTTCCATTATTCTTTCCATTTCTTCTTCTGTGAAACCAAAATCCGTACTAAACTCATCATTTAAAACTGTATATACATCAAAATTATTTGCTCCGGCTAAATATACTTTCTTTTGATACTCTTGATACTCCTGTTATTACTGTTTTTTCTAAATATGAATTATCTTTAAATGTTACTCCATAAAATGTTTTGAAAAATTCTACTGCTTCGCTATAATATCCATCTACATAAGCTTTTTGTAATGGTACATCATATTCATCTATTAATAACATTACATTTTTTCCATAATGACGATTTAAATATTTTGATAAATCTTTTACACTATTTTTTAAAACTGCTTCATCTTCTCTGCAAAATAAAATGTCTTCTATTCTTTGTTTTTCTTCTGGATATATTTTATCGCTATCTAGCAAATATCTATGTTGTTGATAAATATCCAATACCGCTGTTTTTAGGTCTAATATCATATTTTCATATGTTTTATCTTTCACATCTTTTAATGTCATATATATACATGGATAATACCCTAATTTTGAAGTGTATTTTTCTCCTTGCTCCATTATTTTTAAACCCTCAAATAATTGCTTGCTATCTTTTTGCATGCAGTCAAAATAATACCTAAGCATACTCATGTTTAAGGTTTTGCCAAATCTTCTAGGTCGTGTTATCAAAGCTACTTCTGATTGATTATCTATAATTCTCTTTATATATAATGATTTATCAACAAAATATTTTTGTTTTACTCTTAAAGCTTTGAAATCACTCGTTCCAATTCCTATTCCTTGCATTTTATCACTCCTTGTTTTTTTCTCTTTTTAACTAATTTCATTTTACTATAAATAATGCTAAAAAGCAAGTAAATTTATATAAACGACAACCCTATCTTCACTCTCAACCAACCAAGACTAGATACTAGCTGTTGGTTAGACAATACAAAACTATTCGAAATCAAATATCCCAATTCTATTTTTTCCATTTGTGCATCTAATATTGAACTCACAAAGTCTTTTAATATACTTTCGTTTCCCTTTTTGCCAAATATTTTTTGAAATATCTCACTATTGTTTACTTTTAAATTTTCATCTTTCATTTATTACTTCCTTTCCATTTTCTTAAAAGGTTTAACACCTTTTTGCAAAATTTTTCTATTTTTTTAATTACAATTTATATGATTTTTTCACTAATAAAAATTATAAAAGATTACTTATGATGATAAATTTATCATTGAAAAAAAAATTTTTAGATAAAATTATTTTAGATTTTAATATTAACATAAATATTATACAATCAGAAAGTTCATTTGTCAATAAAAAAATTATTTTTTTGGTTCTTCCGCAATTTATGGTTACAGTTCAGGTGCCTAATATTAATGTATGTAACAAAAATGTAATATAATTTTTTTCTTGTATTTTTTTGTTACTAAAAAATAAAAAAGAAAAATCACTGTATTTGATGTAAAAATCATTGTACAGTGTTTTTTTCGTTCATAAGCTTTTCTCAGAATAGAAATTTTTTAAAAATTTAATATAAACAATTCTGATGCTGTAATATTCCTGTAACATTTGATATACTGGACTTTCAGTGGATTTTAGTATATAATGATTGCATAAAGAAAAGAGGTGAGCATACATGATCTATTCAGAAAAACAGTATAAAATATTAGAAGAACAATTACGAAAATTAAAAAAGGAAAATGAACAAAAAGATAAAGAATTAAAATTATTAAAAAAACAAAATAGACAAAAAGAGGAAGTTATTTACGATTTAGATAAAAACCAATATAAAGAAAAATATAATGTTACTTTAACTAATTACAAAAATTTATTAAAAATTAATAATGAACAGAACTTAGAAATTCAAGAACTTAAAAAAAAAGTAAAAGACTTAGAAAGCAAATTAGCGACGCAGAGAGTAAGAATAGAAAAAGATAGTAGCAATTCTTCTAAGCCTTCATCAACAAATGGATTTAAAAAGGTAATAACCAATAGAAGAGAAAAATCTAATAAAAAACAAGGAGGTCAAAAAGGTCATGTTGGCACTTTTTTAAGAGATCCTCTTTTAAAGAAAAATATTAATATAATAGATGATATTGAAGAAGAAGTTATAGAAATTAATAAGAATGAATTTAATAAAGATAAAAAAAGCAGTGATAAGGAAAGTAATAGATATAGATATTAAGACAAAAGTTACTGTATATAAATATTATCCTGATGAAAAAGGAAAATATAATATAAAGAAAGAACATAATACCGCGATACAATATGGTTCAAAGCTAAAAGCTATGGCAGTTAATTTAATGATAACAGCCAATAACTCAACAGATGCTGTAGTTGAGTTTATTAATAGTATAACAAATGGAATTATCAGATTATCAAAAGGAACGTTAATAGAGTGGGAAAAGAAAAGTGCAAAAATATTAGAACCACAAATAAAAAACATACAGAAAAATCTAATGGAATCATATTATACAAATGCAGATGAAAGTCAAATAAAGATAAATGGTCAAGGATATAATATATTGGGTGTTAGCAATAAGAAGTATACAAGGCTATGGGCTAGTAAAAATAAATCTCAAGAAGCTATAGAAAATATAGGATTTCTAAATCATTATCAAGGAATAGTAGTAAAAGATGGAACAAGTTTATATAATAACTGTGGAATAAAGAGAGCACAGTGTCTTTCACATATTCTCAGGTATATAAAAGGAGTAAGTGACTTTAATCATCACTCAGGAGCGATAGAAATGTCAAAACTATTATCTGAGATAAATGAAAAAAGAAATAAATATATAGAAGAAGGGAGAGAAGCTTTTAAAGAAGAAGAAAAAAAGGAGTTTGATAGAGAATTTAATAATATTTTCAAAAAATGGAAAAAAGAATGGATGAAAAGTACTGAAGAAAATAATCCAGTATATGAGGAAGAAAGAAAGCTACTTAGCAGATTTGAAGATAAAAAAGAAAAAGCAGAAATATTATACTTTATAAAAGATTTTAAAATTCCATCAACGAATAATCAAATAGAAAGAGATTTAAGACCTATAAAAATAAAGCAAAAGATAGGAAAGTTTAGAAGTGAAAAAGGAGCTGAACTTTATGCAGAAATCAGAAGCTGTATAAACACCTATAAAAAGCAAAATTATAGTTCATTTAGTATGCTTGAAAAAGGCTTCAATGGAGAATTACAAATTATTTAGAAACAGGTAATAATTAAAAAACTATTACCTGTTTCTATTTTCTACCACCTGAACTGTAACTTACAGTATAATGGTTTCAAAGCGTGTGTGCCCCTGCAGTATAAGAATTTGAATGAAATGTCGAATGTAACTGGAGAAATTCTATGCAATTTTATGGTATTAAAAGTCGTAATATTAAAATACTCTATTGTTTCCTACATTTTGGGCGTTTGTAATGCTATAAGCATAACAAACGCCCGTCCTTTTTTTATTTATTTGTAATTAAACATACGTGCCTCCTTTATGTTTCTTACTAATGTCTCTAAACTTGTTCTTTAAGCCTTGTTCTCAGAAATTGACAAACTCCACCATCCATTTTTGCTCCTATCCAAGCGGACATCAAGCCCGCTCGGTTTCTTATTTACTTATACTTCTTATTCTATTATCCATTCATTATATGTGAAATTATCTTTTTCTACTTTTTCTTTTGCACTATTAAATTTGACTCCAGATTCTAGAGAAACTAGGACACGCACCCCCCATCCACCGCGATTGCCGCGAGTCACACAACGCATATCAGGACTTACCATATACAACTCTCCGTCATCATAAGCAGAGCAAAGCCAGTAATCCATTCCATTTTCAACTACTGATATTAACTTATTAGCTGCATTCTCTGGAAATCTACCCATCCTGTCTGAGTCCCATACATTTTCATCTATATATTTTTTGTACCATGAATCTAAATCACTTTTTTTCATTGCTTTTGCACTAGTTGCATTTCCTTGTACATAATCAGAATTCCAATTTCTTGGATCAGATGGTTGACCAGTAGCTAAAGTCCCTGTCTTTTTTTCTCCTGTCAATATTTGTTCTGAATTATAGGCATAATTAGTACCATTTTGATGATAATATAGCTCTGGACATCCTGCTGATATTAATGTGACTGTATCGCCATCTACATCCCATATTCTCCATCCTTCGTATTTTCCAGTTCCTGCATTTTCATTTCTACTTTGCCCAGCTGTATATCCTCCAAATGTGAATGGATTTGCTGATGTTGGTGCTTCTTTTCCGACACTCCATTCTCCTGCATCATAATTTACATAGTCTCCTATGTGCATTGCATCCTCATTATAATTTTCTCCTGGTACATTTATTCCATCATATAATTCTGATGCTGTTTTTCCTGTTCCTGTCTCTTCTTGACTTCCTTTTGCTGTTTCTGTAATTTTTCCCGTTGTTTCTATTTTATAATCTTTTCTTTCTCCTTTAAATGTCCAAGGTCCATCTCCCTCTAGATTGTTCTTTTTGTCTTCTCCAAATTCATTTCCTATTGCATTTTTTAGAGTATCGGTTGTTAACCCTTCTCCCAAATTATCTGACAATGCTGTCGCTACTGCTAATTTTACTCTTTCATCTTCTTCTGCATCTTTTGTTTGTTCTCCTGCTGTATTTGCCTTACTTAATATTCCATTCTCCCCTGTTAATGTTGCAATACTTATTGCAGCTAAGATTAACAAAACGATTATAGTAATTACCAATGCAATTAATGTTATACCTCTTTGGTATTTTCCTTTACCATTATTTTTCATTTTCTCACCTCCTCTTTCGTTTCTTTCTTTTTGTTTTTCTTTTGCCTTTTGCATTCAGTTCTACCTCCCTTTCCTTTTTTCTTTTGGTTTTTTCCATGGCTTTTAAGTAGTATTATGTTGTGTTGTGAATAATACCTTTCTTACATATTATATACCACATCTTACTACTATTTTGCAATACTTTTTTCGACTTTTTTAACATTTTTTATTGTCATACATCATTTGTTATGTATCTATTCTTAGTATAAACTATTCTTTTACTTTTAGCAATACCTTTTTTATTTTTTAATACAATTGTAATATTCCTGTAACTTTCATGTAATATAAATATACTACATATTTTCTTTAATTCTGCATAAACATTAACAGAAGTGAGGCGTATTATGGAATTATTATATCCTTTTTTTATTGCTTTTACATTAATTTTCTTTTCGGAATTAGGAGATAAAACTCAACTTTTAGTTTTGTCCTTTTCTAGTAAAAATAAAGCAAAAAATATTCTATTAGGTGTTGCTATTGGTACTTTCTTAAGTCATGGTTTTGCTATTTTATTTGGCAGTAATGTGGCTTATTTTTCAGGCGAAAATTTTCAATTTTATTTAAAATTGTTTACTTATTTTTCTTTTCTACTTTTTGGATTAATTGGTTTTTTACCTAAAAAGAATAAAAATCATACAACAAGTTCTAACAAATCTACTTTTTTACAAAAGTTTTGCAATTTGAAGTTAAATTGCATTGTTTTAATTGCTATTTGTATTCTTGTAGGTGAACTTGGTGATAAAACTTTTTTGGCTTCTTTAAGCCTTGGAATTCAATATCCAGATTTTAAAATTTCTTTGATATTAGGAGCTATTTTAGGGATGATTGCTAGTAATTCAGTTGCTATTTTTTGTGGCAAATTAATTGGTAATCGTTTGAAACCTGCTATTATGGAATTAGTTTCTAATATTTTATTTATTATTTTTGGATTAATTGGACTTATAAGTTTTTGTATTATCAATACCAAAACTTGATAAAAATCAAACAAAGTTGTATTATAGAATAAAGGAGTGATTATATGATACAAAGACCAACTTATATAAATCAGTTGATAAAGTTTAAAGATAAGGACTTAATAAAAATAATTACAGGAATAAGAAGATGTGGCAAAAGTACTCTAATGGATTTATTTAAAAATTACTTACTTGATAATGGAATTGATAATTCCCAAATAATAAGTATTAACTTAGAAGATTTGAAATTTAATTTTATAAACAATTATATGGATTTATATAATTACATACAAAAGAACTTATTAAAAGATAAGAAAAATTATATTTTTATTGATGAAATACAAGTTATACCAGAATTTCAAAAAGTCGCAGACAGCTTATACTTAGATAAGAATATAGATTTATATATAATAGGTTCAAATGCTAAATTATTATCATCAGAATTATCTACTTTGCTAGCAGGTAGATATGTTGAAATAAAAATGCTACCATTATCATTTAAAGAGTTTCTAAGTACAAGAGAAAACAAAGACTTAGACCAAGTATATAATGAATATATTTCACTTGGTTCCTTTCCATACACTACTCAACTAGATGAGAATGAAATCAGTAAATATCTAGGCACTTTATTTAATGATGTTATTATAAAAGATGTTATGATACGAAAAGGAATATCTGATGAATCTATGTTAAAAAGTGTTGCACATTTTGCCTTAGATAATATAAGTAATTTATTATCAAGTAATAACATTGCTAATACTATGACAAATGCTGGCAGAACTATAAATGTAAAAACAATAGAAAGATATTTAGATGGATTTATGGAATCATTTTTCTTATATAAAGCTTCTAGATATGATATTAAAGGCAAACAATATTTAAAAACAGGTGAAAAATATTATGTTTCTGACTTAGGGTTAAGATACTTTATGTTAGGAAGAAAATTAGGTGATAGAGGAAGAATATTAGAAAACATAGTATATTTGGAATTATTAAGAAGAAATTATGATGTGTATATTGGAAAAATATATGAAAATGAAGTAGATTTTGTTGCAATAAATAATGAAGGTAGAATTTATGTGCAAGTTTGTGAAACTTTGAAAGATAATGATAATAAAATTTTAGAACGCGAATTGAGATCTTTAAATAAGATTGATGATAATTACCCTAAAATGATACTTACATTAGACAAAATGCCATTATCTAATGAAAATGGCATAATTGTAAGAAATGCTTTGGAATGGTTAAAATAGACATGTATTCCTACATGTCTATCTTTATTTTTACACTTTTTTTCTCATTATTAATTTTCTAATCAAGTCAATTGGTATTACTAAGAATGCAAGTGCAATTATTATTCCCCATGATTTTAAAGTTAATGGTACTGTTCTTAGTAGTTCTCCACCAATATTTACCATTATAATTTGAACAACTGTTACTAATGCCATTACACTAAGGAATCGTTTATTTTCTGTAATGTGCTCAAATAAGTTTAAACTTTCTGTTCTTGCATTAAAGCTATTAAAGATTGTTGCAAATATAAAGAATGCAAATACAACTGTTTCAATGTAGTTATGCGTATCTGGGAATAAACCACTTAATGTACTGTTTAATACAAGAGCTAATGATACAATACAAATTATAATTCCTATTAGTCCAATTGAAATCAACATCTCTTTTGTTACTATGCTTTCTTTTCTTGTTATTGGTTTTTCTTTCATGTATCGTTTTAATGGTGGTTCTCCTCCAAATGCTAATGCTGCTAATGTGTCCATTATTAGGTTTACCCATAACATTTGAATAATTGTTAATGGTTCATGTACCCCAATTAATGGTCCTATGAATGATAATAACACAGCTGCAACGTTTACGGTTAATTGGAATATAATGAATTTTCTAATGCTTTTAAATATTGTTCTTCCATATAATATTGCTTTTTCGATTGATAAGAAGTTGTCATCCATAATAACGATATCTCCTGCTTCTTTTGCAACATCTGTACCACTACCCATAGCAAATCCAACATCTGCTTTTTTTAGGGCTGGTGCATCATTTACACCATCGCCTGTCATTCCTACAACTAAGTCTAAATCTTGAGCTATTTTTACTAATCTGCTCTTGTCTGTAGGTAATGCTCTTGCTACAACTTTTATATTTCTAATTTTTTGTTTTAGTTCTTCATCTGATAATGCTTGCAATTCTTTTGATGTCATTGCTAAGTCGTCTTCATTTTTTAATAGTCCTGCTTCTTTTGCAATTGCCATTGCTGTTTCTTTTCTATCTCCTGTTACCATTACGACTTGTACACCAGCATTTTGTACTTCGCTTATAGCTGATACTACTTCTTTTCTTACATTATCCCTAATGCTGATAATTGCAATTAATTGCATTTTTGCTTTAGCTTCTTCTTTGTCTACCTCATTAGTTCTTGCAACAGCAATTAATCTCATTGCTTTTTTAGCTTGTTCATCCATGTATTCATTCATTTTGTCTTTGTTTAATGGCTTTTCAATTCCTTCTTTATCAATATAAGTATCACATAGTGATATAATTTTTTCTGGTGCTCCTTTGATGTATTTTTGTTTGTCTAAATTGGTATTTGTAATTACTGTAGAATATTTTTTTACAGAATCAAATGGCATAAATTCAACAATTGATTCTTTGTCTATTTGTATGTTTTCGTTATTATCTAATAAGAATTTCATTAAACATCTATCTGTACTATTTCCACCAATAACTGTTTTGTTTGAAATAGTAGAACTGTTATTCATACCAATTCCAGTTGTTAATTCATCTGCTAATTGTGGAGTCATTGTGTCCATTTTTTCATATTTATTTAAATCTCCATCTACTACTTCTGAAACTGATAATTTTCCTTCTGTAATTGTTCCAGTTTTATCACTAAATAAGATATTTAAACCACCTGCTGTTTCAATTCCATTAATTTTTCTAACTAATACATTGTCTTTCATCATTTTTCCCATATTCATAGCTAGAACTAATGCAATCATCATAGGTAATCCTTCTGGAACAGCCACTACAATGATTATAACAGCTAAAATAACGCTATTTACAACTAAGTTTAATAATTCTGGAATATTTGTTACAATATCTTTTATTAAATTAAAGTCAAATCCTGTATCAATGAAAAGATTTTGGAATAGATAAGCGATTGCTATAAATATTCCTCCTGTGTAACCAAATTTTGCAATTTTGTCTGCTAATATTCCTAATTTAACTTTTAATGGAGATTCTCTTGTTTCTTCTTGCATTTCTTTTGCAAGTTCTCCATATATAGTTTTGTCACCTACACTTGCAACTTCCATTACACACTCGCCATTACATACTACTGTACCTCTGTATAGATAGTACTCATTTAGCAAGTCTTTGGTATCTCCTAATTGGTTGTTTCCTAATTTCTTTTTAGTTGCTTCTTTTGTTTCTCCATTTAAAGCAGATTGTTCTACTTTAATTTCTCCCTCTACAATAATACCATCTGCTGGAATTTTATCTCCAGACTCTAATTTTATTAAGTCTCCTACAACAATTTCGTCAATGAAAATTTCAGTTAATGCTCCATTTCTATATACTTTTGCCTTTGTTCTAGAAGCTTCTTCTTGTAACTCCTGAAATTTACTTTCATTTTTATGTTCTGAAAGAACACTAACTACATTGGCAATTAATACAGCTGCAGCAATTCCAACAGCTTCATACCACTCTGCCTGTCCTAAAAATACAAAAATTACATTGATTGCTAAGGCTACTAATAAAATGATAATCATTTTATCTTTAAAACCTTCTAATATTTTTGACCAGATACTTTCTTGCTCGGCTTTTGATAAGCTATTGTCTCCATTTTTTTCTCTACTTGCCTTTACTTCACTATCTGATAATCCTTTATAATACATAGCTTCCCTCCTTATGATTTACTTGTATTCATACTAAATGCATTGGAATTTAAATTAGATACACCCAAATATCTAGCTGCTCTTAAGTAGTTATATACTTTTATTGTTGGTGCAAGCCAGATTTGACCTGTTCCTCTATATACATTTACTAAACCTTCTCCACTTACAGCTGAACCAATTAATGTTTTAGCTGATCTTTCTACAGTAAAGTCAATATTTCCTGTTCTTAAAAGAGCAAAATTTCCATCTACTTTTAATGTATCATTATTCATTTCAATTATATCTATTTCGTCACTTGGAACCATTGATTCTAATACAACTAATCCCGGTCCTATTAGTTCTTGTTGGAAAATACCTTCCCCACCTAATAATGCTGAAGAAATAGTTTTGTTTAAAACTGGTTTTACAGTAACACTTGATTGTGCACAATAAAACATTCCTTTGTCTACTACTACTCTTTCTCCATTTTCTAATGTTAATGTGATGAAATGTTTAAATGAAGGCTCTAATACTACCATTCCTGTTCCTTTATATTCTGGTTGTGCAGCCTTTTCTCCAGTAACTGCTCCTGATAAAATTCTTCCTACTGCATTTCCAACTGTCATTCCTGATACCATTTCTAGGTTTCCTTGAAAATAACTCATAGCTCCTGGTTCTACTTTACAACCATCATTTTCTAGATATACTGCTATTTGTTTTACTTTCATATTTTCTTGTTTCATAAACCATAAATTTTGTGCCATATTTGTGTCATTCATTCCTCTTAATTCTTGATATTCAAGGATGTCAACTCTCATTCCTCCAAAAGTCTCGGTTCCTACTACTTTTACATGCTCTCTTGTTCCGATTGCATTATACATCATTTTCTTATTCCCCCTTATATATTTTTTTTACTTGTCTTATTATTTCATCTGCAGAAAATATTCCATCATCTACGGTTATTAATTTCTCTTTATTGTACTTATATTTTAAAAATAATTCTCCATGCTTAGGTAAAATAGCAATATCGGCTATTTCTAACATATCTTTGTCCATTTTTCCATCTCCTGCTGCAATAACCTTATTCTGTTTTAATCTTTTCTTTAAAAATTGAATTGCATTGCTTTTTGTTATTTCTTTTGGAATAACATAAACTTTTTGCCCTTGTATGGTAAAGTTCCAAATGCTTTTATCAATTATTTGTTCTAATTTTTTTTCACATTCTTCTACATTGTCTGTTTTTGTGAAAATAAATTTTCCGTCTACTAATGTACAATCCCTAATTATTACATTTTGCTTATTTAAATTGTCCATTACTCCTTGCATTTTGTCTTTATAGTTTTCTAGAATTTTGTTTATATGATTTTCCCAATCTTCTAAAATTTTTGACTTATGCAAGATGGTTCCCCCATTTGATGTAATGGCATATTCACAATACTTAAAAGTTTCAATCCTTGTAAATTGCTGAATAGACCTAGTTGTAACTGGTACTACAAATACTTTTTTATTAATCTCTTCCAATTCTTTTAACGCATAGTTAGACATATAAGAAATGTTTTTTCCTTCTAAAACTTCTACTAAGGTTACTTTATTTTCGTTTTCTTGATTTAAGAATTTTGATGAATATATCATAGTTCTATCTAAATCTGTTGCGAAAATCATAAAAAATTTCATTCCTTTCTGGTTATTTTAATCCCATTGCCTGCAACCATTCAGGATACTGACTTAGTAGCATTTGATATACTTCTTCATCTTTTAATAATTCAAAATCTTGAACTTTGATAAATCCTGTATTGTCTACTGGTCTTCCTTTTAAATCATCTAATTTTTGTAAATAGTCAAATGTTTCATTTCCGATTCCAACAAATTGTATAAATATTTTTTGATTTGCTGAATCTAGGATTACTTGGTTAGTTGCACCTCTATCACTATTTGCTCCATCTGTAATAAAAATAACAAATACAGGTGGTTCTTCTTTAACTTCTTCAGGTGCTTGTTTTTTGAATAATCCTCCTAAAAATCCTCCTTGTGAGGTATTTTTTTTCGCAAAATATGTGTTTAATATATCTTGCAATACTGGTGCATAAGATGTTGCACCAAATTGAAATCCAGAGCGATTTACAACTTGTTCAATATAATTTTCAAAGTTACTTAAATTCATAGATGGAATAGATTTATATGATTGATTAAATAACCATATATCTAATTCTCCATTGTCATCAAATCTTAATGCTAGAGGCATTAACCTTGTAAGTACCCTTTGCACAGCTCCACTTGTGTATAATCTTCTCATTGAACCAGAATAGTCCATTACCACCGCTACTCTTGCTCTGTGTTTTCCTAAGTCTACTCCTTTTTGTTTACTTAAATCTATAATTGATTTGTTTAAATTAATTACAGATTTTTTTAAGCTAATTCCCGCTTCTGTATCTGGAATTTTTTTAGTTAACTCAACTGTTAACTCATCATTTTCTTCCATTTTTATCCTCCTTCCTTTTTATAAATCTGATACGTTTTTTATTATACCACAAACTTTATAAATTGCTAATGGATATTGCACAATTTCTACATTTTTTTCTTCGCAAAGTCTAACTATATGTTCTAGCCCTTTTGTATCATTCTTATCTTTAATTAATACTTTATAAGGAACTCTTCTTAGTAAAACCCTTGTAGTTTCTCCTACTCCTGGTTTTATTTTGTTAATATCTTCTATGTTAAAATCCTTTGCAATTTTTTTTACTTCATCTAAACCTACTAAACCATCTTTTCTAAGCATCATATCAGTATCAATTTCGTTACTATTTATTTCTTTAAAATGTTTTGATACTTCATCTAAAAATTCATTTGATTTATCTTCATTTTCTAGTTCGCCATAATATACAGCCCCATGAAAATCACCTTTTTTGATTATGTCATTTCTTTGAAAAGTTCTACTAAATAAACCACTAACAGTTGAATTTAAGCAAGAACTTGGTATTAAAAAATCTTCATGTGTACCACATAGCTCTGTTATATAAGCTGGGTCTGCTAAAACTGCTAGAGAATCATCTAAATCTTTATAAACGGGATTTTTCTCTTTTAATTTCTGACATGCTTCTTTTAATACTTTGTTAATTGCTCCTTTGCCAATCCACCCATCAATAAATTGAATTGATTTTGCTGAGTAGCCACCTACAATATAGTCCATTGCTGTTTCATCAATTCCCTTACCTCTAATTATTGAAATACTATAATGTGGTACATCTATATTATATTTTTCTTTTAAACATCTTTTTATTAAAATTCCAACAGGTGTTCCTGCTCTTGCAAGTGATACTAAAACTGCATCTTTTCCTAATTTTTGATAGATTTTTTCACTTAAAACTACAACTGCCTTAGCAGTTTTGTATGAGAATTTTTCCAATGATTCTTGGTAAATTTCCATATATTTGCTTGTTGGCTTGTATTCTAATGGTAACATTTCTGAATAATGTACTCCACTTTGATTTAGCTTTTCTCTTTCCATAGTATCTAATGGTTCTACTTGACCTGTAATGTCTTTTAATAAAACTGTTACTTCTTCTTTTTTATAGCTTGTTTTTACCAAATTATTCATCTTGTCCTCCAAAACTTATTATTTCTATTTTGTTAAAATCACATCCTATTCCTGCCCATATTTTTGACATACATTCTATAAATTCATCAGTTGGTTCGCTGTCTGTTATAATGAAGATATAATCATATTTTTTTAGATTATATAAATATGTGGTTCTATTTTCTTCATAGCAACTATTAAATCTATATCTTGTATGTAAAATATAGTTATTTTCTTTAGAAACTTCAATAGGACTTCTTGTGGTTGCTTGATAGAATACATTGTTCTTTGTATTTTTTTCTAAGTAACCTGCAAATAACAATGGTTCGTACATAAATTCTTCTGTTCCTATTACTAGTATTTCTTTGTTTTCTTCTTCTACAACTTGATTAATTATGTTTGATACTTTTTTTACTTTATCAAAAATATATTGGCTATAAAAATTCAAGTCTTTTATAGGTGTTTTTCCTAATCTTGTTGCTTTCAAGTTACAAAGTTCACTTTTTACTTTTAAGCAATTTATTTTATCTTTTGGTTCACTTTCGCTATTAAATTCTTGCTCAGTTTCTATATCAATTTTTGCATTGATATCTTTAATTTTTCCTTTTATAAAATAATATGTTTCAATACCTAATTCTTTATATAGTTTGCTTGTTTCCTCATCTTGCCAGTTTAAAATTGATGCAACTGCATATTTGATATTAGAATTTATTTTTTTAATTTCCTCTATAAAATTAATAATGGTTTTTCCTGTTGTTATTTCATCTTCTACAAATATTACTTGATTTACTTTTTTTAAAACTTCCGTTTTTCCATATAGTAATTGTGTTGGTGCATGACTGTGTTCTTCTTTAAATTCTATCATTGCTTTTTCTTCTAGCATTTCTCTTGTTGTTTGCATTTGATAAACACAATTAGGAAGTTTTGATGCCACATAATTTCCAATTGCTGTTGCTGTTTCTGCAAATCCAATTACTAAAATTCTTTCTGATTCGTTTTTTATGTTTTTTATTAACTCATCTAACAATCCAAAAATTTTACTTGGTTTTTGAGGAAAATGCTTTCCTTGATATTTATTAACAAACAGAAAATCTCTTTTTGAATTGTTTAACCTTTTACAAACGCCTACGATTTCTTCTACTTTGTATCCGAGTATTGGCTTTTGCTGTTATTTCTATTAAATCGTTTATTTCATGTTTCATTTTAGTCCCATCCCCTTTTTTTAAGCTATTCCTTTTTTACGCCATAAATATTGGCTAAACAAATTATTTTTTTTGCCCAATTAGTATGTGTTTTTACTTCATTCATTTTTCCATTTCCATATCCTTTTTGAACACCAATAATATCTTGTTGCATTCCTAAAATGTTCATAGCATCTCTGTAATTTTCATAAGGTACCATTAAAGATTCTTGTATTATAGGCAATTGAGTAGGATGAATAGCAGTTTTTCCTATCATTCCATTCATATAATCCATTTGTAACTCTCTTTTTAAACCTTTTGCCCATTTGCCAGTATCATCATTTCCAAAATATTCCCATGCTGGGCCTGAAACAATGTAATTTCTTCCAAACATATTAATGATATCTGCTAAGCAATCTGCTACTACTTTTAAATCCCATATTGTATGATCCATATCTCTTCTTAATCCAAATATGCTAGAAAAGTCAGCTCCCCCAACTCGTATTCCTAAAACGTTTTTAGAAATGGATTTTATTATGTTATTAATAGCAATTAAATTTTCCATTCGTAATTGTTTGAACATAGCATTTTTACTTTCTATAATTGGTAAGACATATAGATTAAAGTTGACTTTGTCTAAAATGGCTTTAAATTCTTCAACATATTTAGTAGCATTGGTTCTATCAAATTTTGGTAATATAAAACCTGTTACTACATTAAAATATTCGTGAAATTGCTCATAAAGTCTTGTCATTTGTCCACATTCTCTTACTCTTATAAAAATTAATGGTAATTCATTTACTGTAAAATCTCCCATTTGCATTGCTTCAAAAAGTCTTTTTAAAACAATTCCTACACATTGTTCTGCTTCTTTTATCATAGAATCTCCGATTGAATCTTCCAAACATAATACAAATGATTTTAAATATGGATATTTTTTATTTAATATGTCATCTACAATTTTTACATTTGTAGCTGGCATATATAATAGTCCTCCTAATGTATATTGTAATATTTCTTTTGGTGTATTTTTATTCCACTCCATACTTGGCTTTTCTGCTAGTTCTATTTCACTTTTATACATATATTTCATTTTCTTTTCGACCTTTCCCCTTTTATAAAAAAACTTGCCAGTTTGGCAAGTTTTAATTAGCATCTAGTCCATAATTTTTACATAATGCTCCTAATCCTCCCGAAAAACCTGAACCAATTGCACTAAATTTCCATTCTGTGTTATTTCTATATATTTCACAAACAATTATTGCAGTTTCTACACTGAAGTCTTCCCCTAAATCATATCTTATCAATTCTTGATTTGTTCTAGTATCAACCACTCTAACAAAAGCATTGGAAACTTGCCCAAATGATTGTTTTCTTGTTTCATAATCATAAATTGTAACAGTAATTGCTATTTTATGAATTTCAGATGGCACTTTGGAAAAGTCAATTAGAATTTGTTCATCATCGCCTTCTCCTTCTCCTGTTAAGTTATCTCCTTGATGGATAACACAATCATTTTTTCCTTTTGGGTTGTTGTAAAAAATGAAGTCATTATCAGATAAAGCCCTTCCATCTTCTCCTAATAAAAATGCAGAAGCATCTAAGTCAAAATCTGCTTGCCCATCATATTTATTAACATCCCATCCTAATCCTACCATAATTTGTGTTAATCCTGGATTTGTTTTGGTCAAGTCTATTTTTTGCCCTTTTTGCAAACTAATAGTACCATTAGAATTATTATTCATATCTTGATTGCTATTTCCAGTAGTTACCTTCATTTTAAATCCATTCCTTTCTAGCTATACTTATTTTACATTTAGTCCATAATTTCTAGCTAATGCTGCAAGTCCACCTGCAAATCCGCTTCCTATTGCATTTACTTTCCATTCTCCGTTATTTCTGTATAATTCAGCAACAACAATTGCTGTTTCTATACTATAGTCTTCTCCTAAATCATATCTTATTAGTTCTTCGTTTGTGTTTGCATCTACAATTCTTATAAAAGCATTAGATACTTGTCCAAAAGATTGTTTTCTGTTTTCAGCTTCATAAATTGTAACTGTAAATGCTATTTTATCAACATCTGCTGGAACTGCTTTTAATTCAACTTTGATTTGTTCGTCGTCTCCTTCTCCTTCTCCTGTTAGGTTATCTCCTGTGTGTTCTACACCATTTGCTTTTAAATTTCCATAATATACAAAGTTAGAATCGGTTGCTACTTTTCCTGTTGCATCTAATAAGAATGCAGAAGCATCTAGGTCAAAATCTGCTTGTCCATCATATTTGTTAACATCCCAACCTAATCCTACTATAATATTATTTAATCCTGGATTTCCTTTCGTTAAATCTATTTTTTGCCCTTTTTGTAATGAAATTGCCATAATAATACCTCCTAAAATTTATTTTTTATTTATTAGCTTGATTTCTAAAATCTTCTTTTAATTTATTTAATCTAATTGCATCTTCTTCTCTTTTCTTACGTGCATCTTCTTGAATTTTTCTTGTTTCATCTATACCATTTACAATTGTTTGCCATGTTTGTTCTAGTGTTTCTATTTTTACAGAGCTATTACTTGCTAGTTGTGCAGTAAGTTTAGTTTGCTCTGCGGTATTTTGTGCATTTTTTATTAACATTTCGTTTGTTTTTTCATCTAATGCTTTCATACCCTCTGCCTGTATTTTTTGTCTTTTTAATAAAATTGCTTGTGATAATGCTTGTTTGAATACTGGCATTGTAATGATAAATGCAGAATTGATTTTTCTGTTTAGATTGACATTGCTAAATTCCATTGATTTTATCATTGGTACTGATTGCATTGCAATGTTTTCAGCAATTTTTAGGTCATGTACTCTTTGTTCTAAAATTGATTTTGCATTTTCTAGGTTTTGTATGTCAAATTTAATCATATTGTCTTGACTTTTTTCATAGTCTGCCCTCATTTTTACCAAATATTCATCAACTTCTTTTATTGCTTGTTCTCCTGCAATTATATATTTTACTAATTCTTGATATGTTTTTACATTAGCATTGAACAAATCTTCTAATTTGTCATTTGAAGCATTAATTTCTGCTTCATATTCTTTTAATTTTACATATATTTTGTCTATTTCTTCTCCCATTGTATGATATTTGTCTAAAATTCTTTCGATTTCCTTTTTTAAATTAGTAAATAACTTACTTATTCCTTTAGGTTCGTCCTTTATTTCATCTAAATCGAATTTAGACATAATTTTACTTAAAGTTGTTAACAATTCTCCAGAATCATTTACTTGTGAAATACTCATACTATTTAAGATAACATCTGATGATTTAGCTATTTCTTCTGCTACTCCACTACCAAATGTCACCATTGTATTCATATCATTTACATTGATAGTACTAGTTAACGCATCAATTTCTGCTGAATTTTGTAATTCTTTTGTAATTTCTTCTTTCTTTTCTAACATATTAAATTCTTCTGGTTGTTGTTGTTGCTCCTCATTTTCATTGGCTGGTTTAAATTGTAAAGCCATTTTAATTCCTCCTTCCAAATAAGTCTTTTAAAAAGTTTTGCTTTTTACCACCTCCCATTTTAAATTTAGGTATATCTAAATTATATATATAATCGCCTATTTGATATTCTTCATACAAATTTCTGCTAATATATTTTTCAATATTTTGATAACCTGTTGGCGTGTATATAATAATATCAAATCCGATTAAGTTTAAGAACGTAAGTAAAATACAATCTTGCAAAGTTGCCATATTTTCATCTACATCTATTATGATAATTTTTGGTATTTCTTTAGTAAAGTCAAATTGTTGTAATACTTTTAGTATGTTGCTTTCTAAATTTAATAATGTTGATACTATTTTTTGATTAATTGCTAAGTCTTCTTGTGGCATTAGTTTTAAATCTATTATTTCTTGAATTTTACTTAATATCAAATTTTGTGTATTTTCATTTAAAAAACCATATTTATAATTTTTGGCTTTTCTTATTTCTTCTTCTTTTAGTTTGTCTTTATCCACAAATTTATAAGATTGATTGTAAAATTCGTTAGTTGTATTTTCTTTTATAATTGGAAATCCTTTTATTAAAATGGTATTTTTAGTTATTAATTCTTGAATGCTTTTGAAATACGCATTTGTGTCGCTATTTTTTACTCCACAAACTTTAGCAAAAATATTTGGCACTATTACTTTATTTTCTTGTACTTCAAAACCTGTTCTATATTTTGCTTCTTCTTTCCATAAGATATCTATTTCTTCAAAAGTGGTTTTTAGTGTAATTGCTTGACAATTTTTAAATTGTTTATTTCTATACATTCCTGTATCAGTGTATAAAATAGTGTCTAATTCTCTTTCTGCATTGTAAGCAACTGTACTTGCTCTAACTTTGACTTCTTTTTTTGGATATTCCATTTTTTCTGTTTCGCTGTTTTCTAATTCTATTACTTGTGATTGATCTTTTATTAAGCTTTGTTTGAATATGTCTATATTGCTTTTATTTGGATTTATATAAATCACGTCTAATGGTAAATTTGCCATAATACATAAAAATGTTGCTTCTATCATATCACAATTTCCAAAAAATATTAGTATTGGCATGTCCTTTTCATTGTAAGTAAAAAACAATTTTTTACCATACTTTTCAATCCAGCAAAGTAATTTTAGTGATATATTATATATTTTTGCTAAATTGCTCTCTTTTATGTTTTGGAATACAGCTGTTAATCCACATTTTATTGCTTGATTGATTTTGGAATTTTGAGATATATTAACTCTTTTTAGTGTTTCAAATATAATATCTTCTTTGCTTTTATATTGAAATCTAAATTTGTTAATTTCGTCCAATGATGGCATTGGTATACCATTTTCTAGTATAACATTGCTTTTCTTATTTTGTTCTATTTTGTTTTTTATAGAATATAGTCGATTATTATATTCATCTTTTTTGTCTATTCCAATATATTTTATAAATATGTTGCTAATTTCATTTAATTTGCTATTTCTTTGTGTATTTGTTTTTAAAATTTCATCCCAAAAATCATTTTTCATCCATGTATTTGTATTTAAAGTATATGGTAATTGGCTGTTTTCTTTTAATATATTCTCCCTTTCTTCTATTTCTCTTAAGTTTATTTTTGAGAAATGAATTTCAGGTTTTTGCCTTATTGGTTTTAAAATTCTTTGGGAGTATTTACCCTCTTGGTCAGTTTTTCGATAGGTTTCTTCGTTTATGAAATTTATATATAATACATCACAACCTGCTAGTGCAAGTATTCTTAGCATATATAATTCATATTTTCCAATGTCCCCTTCGTATAGTATTTTGGGTATTTCATCTTGTCCAATGTATTTTATACTGTTTTCAAATTTATATTTTAACCAATATAAAAATTTGATATACGCATTTTTGATTATATTTATATTATTTTCTTTTTGGGCTATTTCATTTAATACTGTGTAAATTGCTTGACTCACCAAATCTAACTGGCTATTTTGTAAGAATTTTAGCCAATTGCTACATTCACTTTTTATTGTTTTTTCGTTTATGCTAAAATTTGCTTGGATGATTGTACATAAATATTGTACGTCTGATGCGTCTGGATTTGGTATTGTTTGTTTTATATATGTTCCCTTTCTTTGTGCAAAAGTCTGATATTTTCTTAGGAATTTGAGTAATTCTTCGTCATATCCTATTATTCTACAAAAATATACTCCTATTTGCTTTCTTTGACTTTTGATATTGAAGTATTCTTCTATATTATTTAATGTTATTAAGTCAAACATTATATACACCTATCTTTATTCTTAAACTTACAGCTATATTATATATATTTATGCTCTAAAAGTCAATACTTACGTAATCTTAAGGCATTTAAAATAACAGTCATACTGCTAAACACCATTGCTATGCTCGCTATCATTGGATTTATTGCTATTCCTATTGGTTTTAACACACCTATTGCAATTGGTATCATTAAGCAGTTATAAAAAAATGCCCAAAATAAGTTTTGTTTTATATTTTTTATCGTTTTTTTGCTAATATTTATTAAATTGCTTACGCTTTCTAAATCATTTTTCATAAGTATAACATCTGACGAATCCATCGCAATATCTGTAGCATCACTAATACTTACACCTATATCTGCAACTTCCAAAGCTACACTATCATTAATTCCATCGCCACACATCATCACAAACTTATTTTCTTCTTTTAATTTTTTTATTTCGTCTGCCTTCTGAGATGGTAAAACATTTGAAATGACTTTTGTAATTCCTATTTCTTGTGCAATTTTTTGGGCTGTTTCTTTATTATCCCCTGTCAGCATAATTGTTTGTATTTTTTTCTTATTAAAGATGTCTATTACGTCTTTAATATTTTCTCTTACCATATCATTTACACCAATAATCGCAATTATTTTGTTTTCTTTTACTACATATATAATACTATTTCCATTATTAGCTAGCATTTTTTCATCTTCTAAATACTCATTTTTTATATTATATCTTTCCAATATTTTAGAATTTCCTAAAATGATAGTTTCGTTGTTTATTTTGCCAATAATACCACATCCTGCCACATTTTCAAATTCTTCTACTTTTAATGTTTCTAATTTATTTTCTTTTAAATAATCTATCAAGGCTTTTGCTATTGGATGTGAAGATTGACTTTCTATACTACCTACTAATTGCAATAGTTTGTTATCTTCTATATTACTTTTATTTAATACCTCAGATATTTTTAGTTTTCCATAAGTTAATGTTCCTGTTTTATCAAACACTATTGTATCTACTTTTTGCGCATTTTCTAATGTTTCGCTTGTTTTTACTAAAATACCTTTACTTGCACATACGCCTTGACTTATTACAATTGCAAGTGGTGTTGCTAAACCTAAGCTACAAGGACAAGCCACTACTAAAATAGTAACAAATGTGATAATTGCAACATTAAGTTCGTTCCCTAATAATAAATATGCCAAAAAAGTAATAACTGCAATCACTAGAACAATTGGTACAAAATATCCTGAAACTTTATCTGCTATTTTTGCTATTGGTGCTTTAGTGTTACTTGCTTCCACTACTAGTTTTACAATTTCTGATATTGTTGATTCTTTTCCAATTTTCTCTGCTTTATATTCTAAATACCCATCATAATTCATGCTTCCTGCCATTACTTTAGCACCAACTTCTTTTGATACTGGCTTGCTTTCTCCTGTTATGAATGATTCGTCTAAATGTGCTTTTCCTAAAATAATTTCTCCATCTACTGCAATTTTGCTTCCTGGTTTTGCAATTACAATATCACCTTTTTGAATTTCATCAAGTGTGACTTCTTTTTCTTTTCCTTCTTTTTTTATAATTGCATTTTTAGGTGTTATTTCTACTAATTCACTAATTGCTTGTTTAGTTTTATTTTTGTTGATGCCATCCATATATCTTCCTAATTTTATAAAATAAATAACCATAGCTGTTGATTCAAAATATAAGTTCATTGTACTGCTATGATTTCCTTTTATTATTTCATACATAGAATATAAACTATACAAAAAACTACTAATTACTCCAATTCCTACTAAAGTATCCATATTAGGTGTTTTATGAATTAAATTCTTATATCCATTTTTCAAAATATCGAAACCATATATTAAGAATAGTATTGTTATTATTAGTAATATAACTGCATAATTTACAGCATTTGTATGAGGATTTATGATATTTAATGTTGGAAGATGTATTTCGTGTCCCATAGATATATACATCAATGCAATGGCTAATATTGTGAAAATTATAAATTTTATTTTTTCTTTTCTATTTTTGTTTTCTAATTTTATTTCTTTAAATTGTCCTAAACTTTTAAATCCTGCTTGTTTTACAAATTCTTCTATTTTTGACTGGTTTAAATATTTTTCATCATATTCAATTGTAGCATTTGCCATTACTAAATTAACACTTGCTTGTTTAATTCCATTTTGTTTATTTAAATATTTTTCTAGTCCATTTGAACAGGCAGAACATGTCATTCCATCAATAGATAAGATTATCTTTTTCATTTTCTAGCCTTCCTTTACAACTTCAAATCCAATGTCTTCTATTTTTTCTTCTATAGTTTTAAGTGAAATTTCTTCTTTGGCTGTGATTGTTACTTCTCCTTTATTGTGGTCTGCTTTTACTTCTTCTATTCCTTCTATGTTTTTTAGTGCATTTTGTACTCTATTTTCACACCCGTTGCATACCATTCCATTTACTTTTATTGTTGTTTGCATTTTTTTCACCTCCATTCGTTTATTATTATATAATGTGTTTTTAGTTTTGTAAATATCAAGAGTATTAAAAATTTTAGTCAATTACATTTGACTTTTTTTATTAATTTGTGTATAATAGAAATATGAAATGAGAAACCACGAACGTGGTTGCCGATGAAATTATAAAAATAACCATTCAACCGTGCAAAGCAGAATGGTTATTTTTTATTGCCTATGCAGTAAAAAACAGATGATGATTAACAAGGCAAAATTTAT
>CANQTZ010000020.1 GCA_947626865.1 uncultured Clostridia bacterium | reverse complement strand
TACTTGTGCTAACCATCTTTTAAAAGGCTCAGCTTTTGGAGACGGTATTGATTGAATAATTCTGAATATTCCTTTTGTATTTGCTGTTCTTATCTTTCTCTTTTTTCCATCTTTAGCTACCATTTCAACTAGGGTACAAATTGTACCCCAGTTGTTATTTAGTTCTTCATCTCTAGTTTTAAGCTTTTTTATGTATTGTTTGACATCTACAGAATCTGTTAAAACTTGAACAACATCTTCTACTGAAAAGTACCAATCTTCATTATACCATTTTCTTCTGATTTCTTTTTCCTCAAATATTGCTAACTTGTTTTCTTGCATGATACCACTTCCTTAATTATTTTTCGATATTATATAACACTTTTTATCATTTGTCAAACATTTGTTTTATGATTAGTCATCTCCAATCATAATTTTTAAATATTTTTTGGTAAATTCTTGTAATTCATCTTTTTTTCCTTTTAACTTATCTATTAATTTCTCCGCTTCTTTGTAAGCATTTTTGTATTCTAAATTCGTTATTTCCATTCTATCTAATGCTTCTTTTAGTTCATCTTCATCTAATAATATTATTTCTCCAGTAGATGTCACTACTACATCAAGGTATAAGTCATCTTCATATGGTATTCCTTTTTCTTTACCTATTTTTTTTGCTATATCAAAATACCATTCAACAATTTCATTTTTCTCATTATACATAGCAGTTAATCTATATTTCTTATTATAATCATAAAATTCAAGCCACTTATAATCATTATTAGCTATACATAAATTAGTATTTTCGACCTTATATGGTTTATACATTTTATTAAATTTAATTAATGCTATATCTCCTTTAAATTCTGAATTATTAAATGTCTTTATTTTTAGATTTCCTTCTTTAACAATTTCCATATTATTAGGATTAGTAACAAATCTTTTCTTTAAACTAATCCAATATCTCTGTACAAGTTCATTTCCAACATATATTTCATTTTCAAGAATACCACCATTATTTTGAATAGACTTTGCAGATCCAATATTATTTTTATCACAACTCATTAAAACATTATTTATTCCTAGTTCTCTGCATTTATCTAATGCTAATCTTATTTGTTCTGTTGCATATCCTTTTCTTCTTTCAGATGGTCTTACACTATCTCCTATATGTCCTCCATGATTTAATAATTTTTTATTTAAAAAATGTCTTATTTGTAAATTTCCTACTATTTTTCTATCTGATTTCCTTATAGTTAAATATAATGTTGCAGGTATTCTATCTTTATTGATTGTTTCAGTAGATAAATCATTTCGCACCTTTTCTAGCCATTTATCAAACTCTTTAATTCTATCAAGTCCACCATCTCCTGCAATTTCATTTTCTCCATTATCTAGAAATTCTTGCAAGTATTCTTCTACTTGTTCTTTATATTCTTCTGTTGGGAATACCAGTTTTAATTCTTCTTTTGCCTTCATTTTATATCATCCTCCTTAATCAAAAAAGCCTCACAAAAGAATCTTTTAAGACTCCTTTGCAAGACTTGATATATCTTACTTTATAAGTGTAAGTAGCATTTTTATTTTTGCTACCCTTTACCGCTCAAAGTTTATTACTTCTAGGTAAACTCTTAATTATGTTTTTAATTTTAACATATTATTGTAAATCTGTCAAATTTAGATAAAAACAGATAGTGTAAAAGGGTTTCGGAATATACAAAATTATAATAATTCATTTAATTGTTTTAATATATTCATCTATATTCCTTCTATTTCAACATTATTAAAATATCTTTCAAAAATTTCTAACTTCTTTTATATATTCATTTTGTTTTAATTTTTTCATTTAGCTTTTTATATACTGGTTTCATTTTTTCTTCATTTGTAAGTTTTATTGCTTTTTCAATTGGAATCCATTTGATATTGCTGTTTTCATCTTCTTTAATTCTTAGTTTTTCATTTTCATCTGCCTCTAACAAAAAGCAACAATCTAAATGCAAATGAGATGATACAAATTTTCCTCTTTTTATATGACTATCTACTGTTAGTATTTGTATTCCAAAAATACCATCACTTAAAACTTTTAAATTAGATAATCCTGTTTCTTCATTTGCTTCTTTTAAAGCAACATGTAGTAAATCACTATCTCCATCAGCATGTCCGCCTGTCCATGCCCATGATTTATAAATATTATGATATATCATTATTACTTTTGTTCTATCTTTATTTACAATCCAATTTGATGCAGTAAAATGACACATCTCATTTTCTCTTGTTAAAACATCTTCAAATGTATCTATATATTTTAACATCATTTCTTTATCTTTTTCTTCTTGCTCATTATATGGCTTATATTTTTCAATTTGTTCTCTTAAATTCATGATTTTGTTTTCCCTTCTCTAATAATGGTATTCTTTATAATTCTACTATAAATTGATATATTTTTCAACTTTTAGATTCCTATTTTTTACATTGTTTTACTAAAAATTCTGAATATGCTCGTCTTGTTTATATATCACATTATCATACATACAAAAAAGAACTAAACATCCTTTGACATTTAGCTCTATGGTATTAATATCAAAAATTCATTTCATTTATGTTACCTTATTAAAATAACTTATTAAGTATTGTATTGTTTTTTGATTTTCTTCTGATAATTTTTCATATCCTGACAATGAATATTGTAATGTTTTATTTTCTTCTATATCTAAATATTCACTAAAAATTTGGTCTAAAGTTATTTTAAACAGATTACAAATGCTAATTAAAACATCATAAGATGGTTTTGCTTTGTCTTGTTCTATGTCGCTTATATATCTTGCTGATACTTCTATTTTTTCTGCTAATTTTTCTTGGGTATATCCATGACTTTTTCTGATTTGTTGTAAGTTTTCTCCTATTTTTATTGTGCTTAATTTTCTCATTTTTTTCACCTGTTTCTTTTTTGTTTATCTTATCAAATTTTGTTAGTTATATAAATGAACCCTATTCATTTGTAGTGGTATTTTATTTCTATAAATCTTTTAAGTAATTTTCTAATAATCTATCTAATTCTTCTTTTTCTTCTTCGATTTTTTCTTTACTCTCTTCTTGCTTTATCATTGTTTCTATTCTTTTTAATTGCTGTGCAATTCTTTCTTTATTGCTTTCCATATTTACTCTCATTCCCTTCTAAGATACAAAATTTTATCAATATTTTTAACTTTTTCCTCTGTTATAGTTTGGTTGTTTTTTATTTTTTTATTCTAATAAATTTATGCTATAATTTAATTACAATAAAGTCATAATTAGAATGTTATGACCGTAATAAAAGGATACTATAATTTTAGTATCCTTTTATTATTTATGTGTGCCTAGCATGAGCAACAACTTATGGGTAAAAGTTATAAATGTTATAATAATATTTTCCACATATCATTATTTTTATAGTCCAAACCATCCAAAAAAATTTGCAAAATACATTGCTAACAGTCCAACTGGAATTGAAAAAATAAAAGTAATTATAGGAAAAGCATATATAATATTTCTATAAGATTTATCAATTTGTTTTATAAATTTACATATAATTGCAACCATTGATACACATATAAAATGCCATATTCCTGCTTCGATAGGAGTTACTAATGGAGCTAATACATTAAACATATCTTGTTCCACACATTCTTCTACATATTCTAATGTTCTCGCAGTTCCAATAAATAATTCAAATAAAAAAAATGATATAAAATATATTGTTATAATTAGTATACTTATTTGTTTTTTTCTTGTCATAATCCTACCTCCTTACTGTTAATAGAAAATTTAATTGTGATATGATAAGTATGAACTACATTACAACTATTTGCAATCATTGCAAAATTATTAGCCGTTGCACCTACAAAACTTTTCAAATAGTCATTATTATCCACATATTCTTCTATTTCTTGTAAATCAGTAAAATCATATTCATCACTTAATGTAATATCCAAATTCCATGTTTTATCTTTTTGTTTTCTTCCAGTGAGCTCAATATACGCATTATGTAATGCAAAAAATAAATTTGGATCTTTAAAAGTAATAGATTCCTCTTCTTTTCCTGTAGAAAAGAAGTACTGTTTCTCATATTTTTTCATTATTTCATTTATTTTTAATTTAAATTCTTCATTTTCTATTATTTTGCCAATCGCTTCTCCTTCTGTAATTATTATATCTTCGGCTTTTTCTTGCAATGAATGTGCTAAACAATCAGAAGCAAAATTCCATTTAATCCCTCTTAATCCTAAAACTCCTACTTGTAATATTCCGTACTGTGCTTTTTGTGTCATATCTGATAGATATGGTTTATTGTTATAATATCTACTAAATGCAAATCTAATTATATCAAATGATAAATTTTGTATAGAATCATACTTTCCATCCATTAATTTTTGAAAAAAATCTTTATGCTTAATATATTGTTTCTTTATTTCTGAAGCTTGCTTCATTGTAATCATATTAAAGCTATTTAATTCTTCTATTTTGGTATGATTATTTATTAATTTAATATCAGTTTGTAAAGCTTTCTTATATTTGTTATATTCCTCTAATGGCACATTATTTAATAAATTTAATGTTAAATATCTATTTGTAAGCATTTGACTTTGTTTTTTTGGTAATCTTTTTTTATTGCATATTGCTAGAATTTTTTTATTTAATAAACTTTCACCATTTAAATTTTTTATATCATAAAGACCTGTTTCATAACACATTTTTTTAAGACATCCTAATCCGAAAATTAAATTTAGTATCACTTATTTTTCTACCACACAAAACACATCTATTCATGGCAAACACCTTCCCAAACATTTTTTCTTATTCTATCATATACTATTTGATAATTCAATAATATTTTTATTTTTTCTACAATATTTGTTACAAGATAATGCTCTGAAAAATTTCGCATAAATCTTGACAAATATGCAAATACTGTGTAAAATAATACTTATTAAAAAATAAATTTTTACGTTTGTACAATGAAAGCGTTTAGAAATCACTTACAAGAGAATAAGGGTCATCGGCTGGAAGCCCTTTAAGGTCAACCTAAATTAGCCAAACACATTGGAGTAAATTAAAATAAAGTGGAAAAACAATTTTTTTAATTGTCTTTCAAGCTGGGTGGTACCGCGGAAAATTATATTTCGTCCCTGCATAAAAAAATGCATGGGCGTTTTTTGTATTCAAAAAACGTTCCATTTGAAGGAGGAGATTTTAAAATGAAAGAGTATCGAACACATACTTGTAATGAAATTCGCTTGAGCGATGTTGGTAAAAAGGTAAGGATTGCTGGGTTTGTCCAAACAATTCGTGATTTTGGAGGGCTTGTATTTCTAGATATAAGAGATATGTATGGCATAACTCAAGTTGTAACTTCTGGTATGGCAGAAGATGTTGATTTTGCTTCTCATATTCCTATTGAATCATCTGTTAGTGTATATGGAGAGGTTAAAAAAAGAGATGAGGAAACTATTAATCCAAAGCTTGATACTGGTTTAGTAGAAATTCGTATAGAAGAAATTACTATTTTGAATAAACGAACTCAAAATTTGCCTTTTGAAATTAATACAACTCAAGATATTCGTGAAGATTTAAGACTTCAATATCGTTATTTAGATTTAAGAAATGATAAATTAAAGGATAATTTAATTTTACGTTCTAATGTACTTCAATTTTTAAGATGTCAGATGATAGAGCAAGGCTTTTTGGAAGTGCAAACTCCTATTTTAACTAGTTCTTCACCAGAAGGGGCTAGAGATTTCTTGGTTCCTAGTAGATTGCATCCTCGGAAAGTTTTATGCCCTTCCTCAAGCGCCACAGCAATTTAAACAATTATTGATGGTTTCTGGTATTGATAAATATTTTCAAATTGCACCTTGTTTTCGTGATGAAGATGCAAGATCTGATAGGGCTCCTGGAGAATTTTATCAGTTAGATATGGAAATGGCTTATAGTTCTCAAGAAGATGTTTTTGAGGTAATTGAACCTGTTTTATATAATACTTTCAAAAAGTTTTCTAATAAAGAAATAACTAAATTTCCTTTTCCTAGAATTTCTTATAAAGATGCTATGCTAAAATATGGAACAGATAAACCAGATTTGAGAAATCCTCTTGTTATTATAGATTTGTCTGAATTTTTTAATAAATGTTCATTTAAGCCATTTATTAATAGAACTGTAAGAGCAATTAAGGTAAGCCAACATCTTTCTAAAGGATTTCATGAAAAGTTATTGCAATATGCTTTGAGTATTGGTATGCAAGGGCTTGGTTATTTAGAGGTTCAAGAAGATTTAAGTTTTAAAGGTCCAATTGATAAATTTATTCCTGATAATTTGAAAAAAGAATTGTTGCAACTAGCGAGTTTGCAAAAAGATGATACTATTTTCTTTATTGCAGATAATCAATCTCGTGCAACAGAGCTTGCTGGACAAATAAGAACTGAACTAGGTTTACGATTAGATTTAATTGATAAAAATATTTTTACTTTTGCTTGGATTGTAGATTTTCCAATGTTTGAAGAAGATGAACATGGAAATTTGACTTTTAGCCATAATCCGTTTTCTATGCCACAAGGTGGTTTGGAGGCATTGAATACAAAAAA
The DNA here is from genome assembly GCA_947626865.1 of uncultured Clostridia bacterium. Classification (GTDB taxonomy): domain Bacteria; phylum Bacillota; class Clostridia; order TANB77; family CAG-508; genus CAG-269. The sequence continues at coordinate 16,848 of CANQTZ010000020.1, read as the reverse complement.
TCCATTGGATATTTTAGCTTATCAATATGACTTAGTATGTAATGGAATTGAGCTTTCTTCTGGCGCTGTAAGAAATCATGATATTAATATCATGTTAAAAGCTTTTACGATGGCAGGTTATACTGAAGAAGAAGTAAAATCTAAGTTTGGAGCATTATATACCGCTTTTCAATTTGGAGCTCCTCCTCATAGTGGTATTGCACCTGGTATTGATAGAATGCTTATGCTACTTACTGATTCTGAAAATATTCGCGAAGTAATTGCTTTTCCTTTAAATAGTAAAGCTCAAGATTTGATGATGGGTGCACCTAGTCAGGTTCATCGTAGTCAATTACGAGATGTTCATATTCAGTTAGATTTAAAATAAGTAAATTGTAAACTGCTAATAAGGCTTTATCATGCTTATATTCGTCTGAATTTATATAAGAATGATTAAAGCCTTTTTGCAGTTTTTACTATATTATTATTTTTTGTATTTTTGTTTTTTTCTGTTATTTTCAAATTCTTCCCAAGATTTACTAAATTTATGATTAGCAAATGCTTCTTTTAATCCTGTAATTTGTTTTAAACGTAAAATTTCGTCTAATTCCATTCCTAAATGTTCTGATATTTCTTCTTCGCTCCACCCTTTTTGTGTTAATGTTAATACTATGTGAGACATATCTACAATTTGATGTGTTCCTCTTGCTCGGTTATGGCGAATTGTACTCGCCATTCTATTTTCTAAGTCTTTATCTATTGTAACAATTGGAATTTTTTCTAATTTAAAACTTTCTTTTGCACAACGATAACGGTGGAAACCATCTACAACTATATATTTATCCCTCTCTTCATCATAATAAGTAACAATTGGTTGAGTATAGCCATCTTCTTCTATTGAATGTTTTAATAATTGCATTTCTGGTGGTGCTACTTTGTTTGGGTTATAATCATTTGCTTCTACTTTATCTATATCTATCATTCTAACATTTAATACTGGAAATTCTATTTCGCTCATTTTCTTTCACCTTCTACATAAGTTAATCCCCTTTACTTTCTTTTTCTTATGTATGTATTACTACAAAGTTTTTATAACATTGTGTTAAATCTATTGTATATCCACTTTTCTGATATGTTTCTGTGTATTTTTTGGAAACAATACTTTCTCTTATTTTTTCTTTTTTCTTCACCTCTTCTAATACTTTTTTTAAGTATTTATCTTCAGTTGCATATACATTTTTTATGACACTCTTATTAACAGATACAAAAGCTCGTACTTTTTCTTCTTTGATATATAAATACCATTCTTTTTCGTCATCATCATAAATTCTGTCACTTAGCTCTTTTTCTATAGATCGAGAACCAAAAAATTCTCCCATATAGTTATAAAAATTTTCATTTTTATTAGTCATTTTTTTTATCATAATTTTACCTCTTATCCATAATTTTCTTTGATTACTTTTTTCAAAGTTACATCATCTGTTTTGGTTGATTTATCTAATAAATTATCCCATTTGTGAATTAGTTTTAATAATTCTCTATCGTCATTTTTGGTTTGAGCAAAAGATAATCGTTTTAAATAGAAATCGTTTTTTTCAACTGCTCTCGCAATTCTTCTCCATGAAATTACTTTTTTCTGTGTTTCTAGTTGACTATCTGCTTCATCTGGTATGTCTTTTAGTTCAATTCCAGATTTATTTTTATGCCAAATCATGAATTTTTTTATTTTTCTGTAATAATGCATCATGAGTTCTCTATTATACATTCCTATGCTTTCTAATAAAAATACTGTATATTGTTGCCATGACATAAATTTTGGTTTACATGATTTTATATTTCCAAGTGCTGTTGTTTTGCAGTATATATTGCCAAAGTTTACTCCATTAACACGATTGAGTATTTTACTCCATGTATCATATTCTAATGCTTTAAATTGGTCTAATCCATTTTTTTGATCGTCTCCATATGGTTGGCAAAGCCTTTGCTCATAAATGCTTACACCATTTTTATACATCATTTCGTATACATAGTTGAATTTTAAATTTAACTGACTTACTGCTCCCCATATATCTTCTGTTCTCCAATCGTAAATTGGATAACAATTGTAGACATCAAGGAATTTTTCGTTGAATTTTACTTGTGTTGTCCAATTGTAATTTTGGAATTTTATTTTTTTGTTTTGAAAAGCAATTGTTCGAAATCTATTTATGCTTTCGTCTGTTCTTATTCCTATTGAACATGCTACTTTTCCTTTGTATTTTTGTTGATACCATAATGCAAATTCTAAAATGAATTCTTCGAATTCTTCTCCTTCCCTAAACCATGGAAATGGACAATTGTGAATATTAATGCTATCTTTTGGTAAGTTTCTTACCCATAGATGTTTGCTTTCTTCTTCCCAACAAATCCACTTTGGTTGTAAGACTGATACTGCATTTCTTAATGCTAATGGCAATGCTATGTGATAAAAATCTCTAATTTGTGGTAATTGTTTTAGCACTTCAATGTGTTCTATTGTGTATCGATATTGTGCTTCTAAATCAATGTATAATACATCAAATTTTTTGTTCATTTTTTTTGCTACAATGTTTGCTAGTTGTACCATTACAGAGCTGTCTTTTCCTCCACTAACACTAAAGTATACATTATCAAAGTTTTCAAATATTATTTCTAGTCTTTCCATTGCTGCTTGTAATACGTCTTTTTCTAAATATTTTTTTGGCATTTTTCTTCCTCTTTTCCTTTTGAAATTATATCATTTTTGATTTAACATGTAAAGTTATGTGTAGATTTTTTTTAAAAAAATTTGATAAATTAAAAAAGAGACCTTCTAGCCTCTTTTCTATGAATTAATATATTTATATCCTTATAAATTTCTTATTTTTTGTTTACTAAATCTTTCAATGCTTTACCAGCTTTAAATACTGGAGCTTTTGATGCAGGTATTTTGATTTCTTCTTTTGTTTGTGGGTTTCTACCTTTTCTAGCTGCTCTTTTTCTTACTTCAAAAGATCCAAATCCAACTAATTGAACTTTATCTCCTTTTTTTAGTGAATCTGTTACAACTTCTACAAATGCATTTAATGTTGATTCAGCTACTTTTTTTGTTTCTCCAGTTTTTGCAGCTATTGCTGCGATTAATTCAGCTTTGTTCATTTAAATTACCTCCTATAAGATTTAAAAGTTTATGTACTTTATTGCTAAGGAATGCAATAAATGTACTTCTACTTAGATTAATTCGCCAAAATCACTTAAAATCCTTCTTTTTTTCCCTTATTTTTAATAAATTTTTAGCTTTTTTAATATTCTATAAATTTGTTCTCCTTTTGGCATTAATTGTATTTCTTGTTTAGAAAATACCTTCAAAGCAAGTAGTGACAAGACATAAATGATTATAGCAATTATAATTGATATTATTGTTGCCAAATTTTGATGAATTATTCCTAAAAGTATTAAATAGCTAAAATATGAGCAAATTCCCATTATAGTAACTGCTAATATTGGTTTTACAACAAATTTTGAAAAACTCAAATTTAATTTTATATTTCTTTTTAAAGCTGTTATTGCAATAGTAAATGCTACTAAGTGACAAGCTACCGAGCCCCAAGCTGCTCCATTTACTCCAATTTGTGGTATTGGTACTAAAATCAGATTTAATATCAGTTTTACCAGTACACCGGCATCCTAATGCAATTGTTGGTATTGCTAGTTTTCCATATCCTTGCAAGGCTCCATTTATGGTCTGGTCTAATATTGTAAAAATTATAGTTATAGCACTAATTTGTAATATAACTTCACCTGCACTTGCATTAGGAAATAATAGATTTAAAATAGGTCCTGCAAATATTATCATCCCTACTGTGCATGGTAATCCAATTAACATAGATGTTAATAATGAAAATGACGTCTTTTCACTAATTGTTTTTTTATCTTTTTTTGCTTTAGCAGAAGCAATTGCTGGAACTAAAGCAGTAGCAAAAGCAACATTAATGGATAATGGCAGACTTGTTAGCATATCTACCTTTCCACCTAAAATTCCATATTGTGCAATTGCCATATCTTCTGGCATAAATTCTTTCAAACTTCTTACTACAGTAAATGAATCTATGTTTTTATTAATTGAAGAGAGAATTGCTGTTAATGCAATTGGAATTGAAACCATTAATATTTTTTTTATGATTGTTACAACTCTTTCATATTTATAATTTACAGTTGATTTTATTTCTCTTGCTATTTCTCCTCTTTTGGTTTTATAGTATAAATATAAGTAGCCAAATCCAGAAAAAGTTGCCAATGTTGTTGCCAGCGTTGCTCCTCCTGCCATCCATTGTGTAGAAGCATGTGATATAATTGCAACAATTTCTACTAATATAATTGTCAATGCTGTTTTAAATACTTGTTCTAAACTTTGTGACCTTGCTGTTGCTTTTATATTTTGCCTAGCATTAAAATATCCTCTCATAACTGATGATATTGCTACAAAAAAAATTGCTGGCGACAGAGCAACTAAAGTCATCTCCGCTTCTGGTATTTGTAACCATAAATTAGCAATTGCATGAGCCCCAAAAAATAACATCAAACTTCCTACTAGACCAATAATCGCAAAAGTAGCAAAAGCAATTTTAAAAATTCTATAACCACCTTTATGATCTCCTACAGCAATCCTTTCCGAAACCAACTTCGAAATAGCATTCGGCACCCCAATAGATGATATAGTAAGCAACATCGCATAAATTTGATATCCTGCTGCTACAATTCCATTGCCTTTATCTCCAAACCCTTCTCGGTTCGTTAAATACAATGTATAAATCAAACCCAATAACTTTATAAGCACTTGCGAAAATATCAAGGTAATAACCCCTTGCATAAAGGTCTCTTTTTTGGGGAGTTTTTCTCTTTCCTTTGCCATTGCCTTTGCATTTTCCATTTTTATATCCACTCCTTATTTTATCCCTTATTTTATCCTTTATTTTATATCCCTTATATTAATCTTACTTTCTTATTATAGATTTAATTACAAAATTATTCAATAGTTAAAAAAAAATTTATTTATATCTTTGGGGATGTGCCATTTGGGACAGGCACTAACGATACATAAATGTATCATCTGGGACAGGCACTAACGGTACATTGATGTGCTTTTTGGGACAGGTTAAAATACATAAAAATTTATATATTTGAACTACCTACTCAAGATGTAATGCTTTATTTAGCCACTTTAAGAGCTCAAAAAATAATTATGCAGATTATTTAACCTGTCCCAAAAAGTACATTCATGTATCGTTAGTGCCTGTCCCAGATGGCACATTGATGTATCGCTGGTGCCTGTCCCAAATGGCACATCCCAAATGACAATGATTCGTTATAAATTGTCAACGATTTTTGGTTTTATTTGTTTTTTTCTTGATACGACGCCTTCTAAGTATGCTCTATCGTTTTTCAATTCTTTTCCAAAGGCGTTTTTTATTATTTCAGCTTTTTTTCCTAAAGCTATAATTTCTGAATTGCTGTTTAAAATGTCGGTAATTGCAAATACAAATAAGCTTAAATTTTTCTCTTCAATTGCTTTGTTTATTTGTTCTTTTATTTCTTTTTCACGTTTTAATACGTCTTCTATGCTAACTGTATTTACTTGTGCTATGATAAATTTTTGTCCGTCTTTGTCTGATTCTTTAGCATCTAAGTTGATTAATTCTTCTGCTGAATAATCGTTTAAATCTGTACCTGCTTTTAACATTTCTATTCCATATTTATTTATATCAATTTGTGCTATTTTTTCTAATTCTTCTAAGGCTTTTTTGTCATGTTCGGTTGTTGTTGGTGATTTTAATAATAATGTGTCTGAAATAATGCAACTTGCAATTAATATAGCTTCTTTTTTGTCTATTGCATATCCTTTTTGTTTATATTCTTCAAATAATATGGTTGCTGTACAGCCATAAGGTCTTGCTGTGTAATATAGAGGTTCTGATGTTTCAAAGTTTTTTATTCTATGATGGTCTACTACTTCTATAACTTTTGCTTTTTCAATTCCATCTACACTTTCTACAAATTCATTGTGGTCAACTAGAATGACTTCTTGGCCTTCTTCTACTTTTTCAATTAGTTCTGGTGCTTCTATTTTTAGATAATCTAAAACATATTGCGTTTCTTTGTTTACTTTTCCAAGTCTTACTGCTTTTGTATTTTCCCTTCCATCTCTTTTATCTAACATTTCATATACAATACTAGAACAAATAGAATCTGTATCTGGATTCTTATGTCCAAAAATTAGAACTTTATCTTGCATTTTTATTTCTCCTTTTCTTTATTAATTATTATTATTATTTATTATGACTTGTCAATATTTCTAACAATTTCCTCTAATTCTGATTTAGAAAATTGATATTGTTTATTGCAAAAGTGGCATACTATTTCTGCTTGTCCGTCCTTTTCTATCATATCTTTAAGTTCTTCTTTACCTATTGTTGCTAAAGCATTTGTCATATTTTCTTTAGAACAATCACATTTAAATATTGGTGTTATATTTTCTTTTATTATTTCTATATTTTCATCACCTGTAATTTTTTTAGCTATTTCTTCTAATGTTAATTTTTCATCCAACATCCTTGATATGGCTCCTGCTTTAAAAATTGATTGTTCTATTTTTGAAATTTCTTCTTCTGTGCTATCTGGCATTGGAGTTACTAGATATCCTCCTGCTGATTTAACGCCATTTTTATCTACTAGTACTCCTAATGCAACAGCCGAATTTCTTTGTTCTGAATGAACAAAATAATTTGCGAAATCTTCTGCTATTTCTCCTGATGTTAATGGAGAAATTCCTATATATGGATCTTTTAGACCTATATCTTTTATTACATTAATGTATCCTTCATGTCCTACAGCTCCACCTACATCTAATTTTCCAAATTCATTTAATGGAATATCTACATTAGGATTTGCTACATATCCTTTCACAACTGGAAAGCTATTAGCAGTTGCTACCATCATCTCTATTGGTCCGCTTCCCTTTATCTGTATTGTTAATCTATCTTTTGCATTTTTCATTTCAGTCCCCATAATGCAAGCCATGGTAAGCACTCTACCAAATGCTGCAGTTGTTACTGGACTTAAATCATGTGTTTTTCTCGCTTCTTCTACTAAACCTGTAGTATCTGCACATATTACTGATACTTTTCCGTTGTATGCTAAAAATTTTATAATTTTGTCTGACATATTCTCCCCCTTTTTTTATGAATGCATTTCAAACATATCTTTCCTTTCTCCACAAACAGGGCAAACCCAAGTGTCTGGTAAATCTTCAAATGCTGTTCCTGGCTTTATTCCTGCCTTTTCATTTCCTGCTTTTGGATTATAAATATATTTACATTGCACACATTCATATCTTTGTGTTTCTAGCTTTTCTGATTGGAAATTTTTGTATCCTAATCCTAATGCAACAATTACCATTAACAAGAATGATAATGCTTTCCAAATTCCACTTTCTAAGAAGATAATAGCAAAAAGTCCAAATGTTGCTCCAATTCCATATAATATTAAAACTGCTTGTTTTTGACTAAATCCTCTCGCTACAATTAGATGATGCAGATGTCCTTTGTCTGCTTTAAAAATCGCTTTTATAGATTTTCCTTTTATTAATCTTCTTATAATTGCCCAAATTGTATCAAATATTGGCAACCCAAGTGCTAGTAATGGTAATACAATTACTGCTACTGTATAGGTTTTAGCTACTCCTAAAATAGAAATAATTGAAAGTGAAAATCCTAAAAAATTAGAGCCTGTATCACCTATAAAAGTTTTTGCTGGTGAAAAGTTAAATGGTAAAAATCCTACCAATGCACCTGCTAAAGCAGTAATTAATAAAATTGCTATAAGTGGTGAGCTATTTAGTACAAATATAATCATTAATGAAACTGCTGATATAACAGAAATACCAGCTGATAATCCGTCTAGTCCATCAATTAGATTTATAGAATTGGTTACTCCTACAATCCAAATTATTGTTAAAATAATTGAAAATGCTTCTCTTAACTCATTCGTTGTTAAAAATGCTGGCGTTATTTCATCAATCCTTATCCCAAAGGATACCACCAAAATGGCAGCTAAAGTTTGTCCTGCTAATTTTACCATTGGTTTTATAGTCATAATATCATCAATAATACAAGTGATTGATATGACCACAATTCCTAAAAACATTCCTAGCAATTTCATTCCATACTGTTCTTGCCCAAATAAATTTATCTTTTGTTCTATACTCATAACAATTAATAAATAGATAACTGCAATTAAAAAGCCTAAAATAACTGCTGGTCCACCAAATTTTGGCATGGCTTTATTACGCATTCTTCTTTTGTCTTTTGGTACATCTACTGCTCCTACTTTTCGTGCTATTTTTATGGTATATGGTGTTGCCATAAAGGTTACTATAAAGGCTAGCAAAAAAGCAATGGCTATATCTCCCCACATATTTTGCCTCCTATTTCATGTTTTCAGATTCTATTTTTTCAATTAGTTTTAACCTTTCTTCATGCCTTCCACCTTCAAATTCTGTTGCAATCCACATTCTTATAATACATATTGCTTCATTTACTGTCACATCATCTGCACCAATTGCAAGAACATTGCTATTATTATGCATTTTTGAATATTTAGCAGTATATTCATTATGGCAAAGAGCACATCTGATTCCCTTAAATTTATTTGCACAAATGCTCATTCCAACTCCTGAGCGACATATTAAAATTCCTTTATCACATTTTTCAGATTGAACCTCTTTTGCTACTTCTTGTGCAATGTTGGGATAGTCTACACTTTCTTCATTCATACATCCTACGTCTTTGTAGTCCATTTGCTTGTCTTCTAAATATTTTTTTATTTCTTCTTTCAATTTGTAACCACCGTGATCACTTCCTATTGCTATCATAACTACACTTCCTTTCTTTCTGCTATTACTATATCATAATTCTTTAATCTTTACAACGTCTTATTCTCTTTTACTTGTTTTTCTTCCATTTTTCCACCTCTTTTCTTTATTTTTATGTAATAAGTATATCAAAAATATAAATTATTGTAAATAGTTTTAAATAGTTCATCAGAGACTTTTCTATAAAATTTCATACAAAAATCCCGTAGCGATTCGTCGCTACGGGACCGAAAGTTTTTGACGTACTAGCGAACTAGATGTCTTTGATGGTTAAATGTTACTTAATACTGTTTCGATAATGATATCCATATCTCCATATAGAGGATCGAAACCTCTGAGGTATTCAATGGTGTCCTTCAACAGTTTCCAGTCCACATAGACCAACTCTCCTTTGTCTATGAACTTTACCACGCCGAGTTCTTTGACCTCTTCAGGAAGGATAACCTCTGGATAGGTATCTCGAATATTAGCATTGGTTTTGTCCCAGTCATCGTGCAGTTTTTTGACTTCGCCCTTCTTAAACGCTTCAATGTCCGAATTTGTTCTTTCAGACAGTGCTTTTTCGAATTTTGCGTCGATGTCCAGCCGACCATACATGATAGCATCTGTTAGTAGATGCCACACATAACCTCTGTAAAATGGATTGGATTTCTGTTCTTCAGATAGACTGAACCAACACGCCTTGACTCCAGGATTACTACTCAAACCATAGTGAAGCCCATCGTTGTTGTTCGCAGATTCTTTCTGCTGAATACGAGGCAACAGCTCACTGTAGTCAGGACAGTCTTCAGTGCGAATAGAATCATACTTGGCGTGAGCTAAATCAACTCCGCCACAGAACTTGACATGCTTTTTTAACAAGTCAGGCGCCTCTACACCGAGAACGAAACTCCGATTTTCCAGTGCTTTTTTTCTACAAGTTGCAAGATGAACATAATAACCAGGCATAAATTGCTCCTTTCATTGTGGTGCACCGTTATCACGATGCAAATTGTGTTTGTTCAATAGATAAATTCTATCAATCTTAGTACATTATATCATTATTAACGCATTATGTCAAGTTGTAGTGTTCTTTAACTACTCTAAATATTGTTCATCTTCTGTAAACTCCATTTTTTTCTCCAAGTTTTTTTGTTCCCAATATTGCAATTCTTTTTCATAATATTGAATAACTTCTTTTATTTTCATAGTATTTATTACCTCTACTGTATCTCTTTCTAATTCTTTCATCCCTTCTCCTTTTTTATTATTACTTATAACTTTTGCTATACCTCCTTCTTTTAATAACTTTTGTATTCCTTTTTCATTAACTTTTACTATTTCACCTACTTGCGGACATATACCTTCTTCGTTAATTGTAAATGTACCAACAAAAAGACCATTAACTCCTACGAAGAAGAATCTATCCAAAAAATAATCATCTTCATGGTGCTTAAAATAATGATATACTCCTATTCCATCTTCGTTCCTTCTACATCCTAATGTTATCTCACAATCATTATCATCCATTTGTGCTTTAAAAACATTCACTAAAGCTTGCATAGGATATTCTCCCATTTCTTGTGCTATTGCACATATGTTTTTCATCAACTTTTGCCCATGTCCAGTACTCGTTAAAAAATCTGCAATGCTAATATTATTTCTTTGTGCTTCACTTTTATTCAATTTATCCTCTAATTGTGTTAATACTTCTGCATTTTTACTTTCATATGCCCTAACTAAATAATCCTGTAAATTTTCTTTTAATTGGTATATTTGGTTTCTATATTCTCTAATTGTTCTCATAAATTCCAAAGATTTTTCCATATCTACCATATGCAATTGTATTTGTTCTATCTGTCTATTTATAATTTCTTCATTTTTCTTCTCTATATTATACTGTTCATTTATTTTATTTTTTTCTTCTTCCATTATTTATCTCTCCCTCTATTTCATATGACTACAACTTACAAAAGCAAGTCTTAATGCATAAATTTATATCTCTCCAATTGCTCAATTCTTCATTGACTATATTGTAAATCTTAAATATTTCTTTTTCTTTTATATAGTTTTGTAATTGCTTTATTTGTACTGTTTTTTTTGTTTTATAAGCATGGACTAACATTGAGCTTTTTTTTAAATTATATTGTATTTCATATATTTGGCTTATGTCTTCTTTCATCCAATCTATTACTTGCTTCTCTTCATCTGTTCTAATATCATTTTTAAAAACTTTTACTAATGAAAATATAGTTTTTACATTTTGTATATTAATTTCATAATTGCTCATTTTTCCTCCTATAATTCTAGTCCTTCTTTTTCTCTATCCATTCTTACAATGTCTAATGTATTAATTTTTTGTATCATTTCTTGCTTTTGTCCTCCTTCTAGTTCACAATGCTTAATAAATGCTTTTTTCTCAATTTGATCTAACTCTTTTTTGGTCATGTCCTTTATACTGCAATTGATTCCTTTTTTACTTATTAAATATTTTGCTATTGTAAGCGGAACTATTTCTGATTCATTTTCATATTTCATATAGTATATGCCTTCATCTAATTTTTCAAAAATACATGGAGGAGAACTTTCATGTTTTTTATTACTACATACTAAACATTTTAACTGCATTGGTATAGGCGTATTTGATATAATACTAGCTCCACATGCATTTAAATTAGCAACCATATTAGTTAACATTTGTAATGCTTGTATCGGTACTACCATTGAGTTAGAATAAAATTGATATATATTTTTATACTTTCCATTCTCTTCCTGTATTACTCGAATTGCAACTAATTTACTATTATTGCCTTGATACAGTACTATTCCATCATCACATACCATAGGTTTTTGTTTTTTAAACTTTTCCCCCGTTAAAATTTGTCCTAAATTTTTAGAAGCTTCCTCTGTAAATTCTAATGTTTCCTTTTCTTCACTTGTTTCTAGTTGTATTTCTCCTATTTTTATCCAGTTATTGTTACTAGATACTTCAAAAACACTGCTAGAATTCCCTGAAACTTGAATTTCTCCGTCAATATCATCATGTACGGAAAAACTTTTATTTTCATCTACTTCTATTTTTGAATCTTCTTGTGACGTTTGTTCAAAATCACTTGTTCTTACTTTTCTCCCTAAAAGTTTTTCTAATAATTTCTTTTGTTCTTTTATTTCTTCTTCCTTTTCTTCTAGTAATTGTTCTGCATGTTGTTTTCTAGATTTTACATAACTATAATCTGTTAATCTTTCTTCCAATTCTTCATTGTTTCGTTTAATTTGCTGATTAACTTCTTCTATTTTCTCCTGTACCTGTCTATTTATTTCTTCTGTTTTTTTATCAAACTCTTCTTCTGTTTTTCTTCTCTCTATTTCTATTTGTTCTTGTGCTTTTTTTAAAGCATCTTTTTTAGCGTTTTCTCTCAATCTTGCAGTTTCTTGTTCTCGGCTTTGTAACTGTTGTTCTTTTTCATCATACTCTGCTTTTAATTGCGCAGATTGTTTATCTAAATATTGGTTGGCTGTAGCTAATGCATCTTCTTGTGCATTAGCTCTTAGGATTTCAACTTGTTGTTCTTTTTTATTTATTTCTGTTTCCCTGTCATTTAATTTCATTTCTCTTTCTTCTATTTTACCAAACCTTTCCTTATACTCTTCTTTAGCTGTCTGCAACTTTTTTGTTTGTTCTTCAAGTTCTACTTTCTTTTTTTCTAATTCTTTCGTAACAACTTTTAATTGTTCTGGATAAAAATTTCTTGCCATTTCTTCTTTTACTCTTTCTAGTTCTAATTCATTGTTGTTCCCCACTACATCTACCAAATATTTGTACCATTGAACAAATTCATTATCTTTCTCATTTTGTAATAAGGCTTTAAGAGTTTCTATGTCATTTTCTGTTTTAAATAGATTAGCCACAATAGCAGTTGCTACTATATCTTGTTTTCCTGCACCCATATCCATAAGCATCTGAGCATCACTTATTGCTTGCATACACTCTGAACAAGATGGTATCCTTTCAAATACATATACATCTGCCATATGTTTCTCGTATATGCTCGTATATAGCATTATTATAGCATCTTTTATTGCTTGATTATAATCTCCTAATTGTCTGTTAATAGTTCTGCATAACATATCCGGTTTCATATAATCCAATTTCAAAGATTTTAACCTTCTTGATAGTGGTCCTGATAACTCTCTTTCATCGTTTTTGCATATTATTACTTGTAAATTTTTTAAATATTTCTCTTGTATCTTTAATTTTCCTTTTTGAGTTGTATCTATTTCTCCATCTTGTAAGAATCCTAATAAAAATGGGTCAGTTTCATTCCTTGATTTATCGTATTCATCTAAAAATAAAACTACTTTTTTCCCCTCATTTACCAACTTAATTGCTTCTGCTAATTTCCCATATATTATAACATTATCTGCATCTGATGTTATTGCTGATACAATATTTATTTCTTCATATAAATCAGATTTTCCCGTATCTGTATTACACTGATATGATACTAAATGTATTGGCTCATTAAATAACCTTTCAGCCAATTTTTTATATGTTTTTGCATAAAAGCTTTTTCCTGCACCTGGTGGACCATCTAAGCAAATTGCCTGAATTCCCTGTCCAACTTTTCCACCTATTTGATATCTTTTTAAATTTAAGGCTGTTTCTAAAACAATTTCTCTAGTTGGATAATAGCCAAGTTTTTCTAAGTCTCTATGTACTTCTGCAATACTTACTTCTACTACCTTATTTTCTTCTGGCACTTTTACTTTTATAACTTCATCAGCATCTTCAATATTTGCATCTATGACTTCCATTTTAATCCCTTTCTATATATTTTACTTTTCATAATAATTCTAAAATAATTTTACTTCTATATTTCATCAAATCTAAAATATTATCTCCCTTGCATTCTATACCGTAAATTGGTGTTATATTTTTTAATATCTCCAAATTAGAATAATTGTTGCAATCTAACCAAATATCGGATATTTCTTCTTTATCTCTTTCAAAAATAATTCTGTTATCTTTCTGATAAATATCTAAATTTTTTATTTTCAAAGGTAAATATTTCTCTATAATTTTTCTTTTAGTTAATCCTTTTATATTATAGGTGCATATAATAAGTAGCTCTCTTAATCTTTCATTAATATCTTTATTGTTTTTCATAATTCTATTTCATCTCCCCCTCTTCTAATTGTAGTACCATAATCACTGGCTTTACTCATGTTATTATAATATTCTTCAAACATTCTTTGTGATTCACTAATACCTCCCCAGCCTTGGCTAGCAAATTCACCAGATTTTCTTTGTTCTAGTTCATACGCTGTTCTATTTATATTTTTTAAATGTTTAACTAAATCAAATATATTACTAGTTTTATAAAATTTACCTTTATATTTTTTTAAAGCTCCATTTCTCCAATTTTCTTGAAAACAAAACCAAAATGTTTTCTTACAATTTTCTGACAAATTTTCTATACTTCCTTTAGGATCAAAATCGCTAAATATTGCTACACTTTCTGCCTTTCTTTCTATTAAATATTCGTCAATTTCTATCCCTTCTAAATATCGTAATTCAACTCCACTTTTTACATTAATTTTTTGCTTTTTTTTCTTTAACTCACGTTCATATATTTCTTCTTCATAGTACTCATCTCCATAATATCCATCAAGTGCTTCTATAGACCATTCTTCAAACAACAAATCACCTATTATTTGGTCCAAATTTTTCATTAAATCCTCAAAATCTGATATTTTAAAATTATTAGGTATTTTTTCTATTTGCACATATGCATTTTGATTATATCCAACTATTATTTTTACTCCTTTTTTCATCATTCTAAATGCCATTATTGAAAGTACTCTTACATATCTTGTCATACTTGCAGATAAATCAAAATAGAACGATAATGGAATATCTTCTCCTTTTCCACTTTCTTTTTTAAATCCATATTTATCTAACTTTATTTTATTTAAATCTTTGGTTATTTTGTGTTTTATAATATCCGTAATATTCCATTTTAAATTTCCTCTAGCCTTTTGAGAATTATTTTGCATCTTATTTAAGTCTGTTTTTGTTGCAAATGCTTGATTAAAAAATCTATCTATTAATACATTAATAACACTTTCTGGTACTTCCGTTTCTTCTATATTTTGTATCCTGTCACTTATATTATTGTAATGATTTGGATTTGATTTCTTAGAAATGTCTTCAAACATATTTTGTGTGTCTTTTTTATTTTTTTCTCTTTCTATATCTTCTTGATTTTGTTGTGCTCTTTGTTTTTTCCAATTGCTACTTTCCTGTGATGATTTTTGTTGATTTTGTTCATTTCTTTTTTGTTGCTGCTCTTTATTACTTTGTGATTTTTCTTGACCTTCTCTTTCATTTTCTAAAGGTTCTTCTTCAGCTTGTGCACTTTCTTCTTGTCCTTCTCCTTCTTGCTCATTTTTCTCTTGATTTTGCTGTTGATTTCCTCCTTCTTGTTGTTCTCCCTGCTGTCCTCTTTCTCCTTGATTTCTTCCTTCTTGGGTTCTATTTTCTTGTTGTTCTTCTTTTTCATTTTCTAAAGATTGTTCTTTATTTTGTGTACTTTCTCCTTGTTGTCCTTCTCTTTCATTCCCTGAAGTTTCTTTTTCAGTTTGTGCATTTTTTTCTTGTCCTTCTCCTTCCTGCTCATTTCCTTCTTGATTTTTTTGCTGATTTTCTCCTTCTTGTTGTTCTCTCTGTTGTCCTCTTTCTCCTTGATTTTTTCTTTCTTGGGTTCTATTTTCTTGTTGTTCTCCTTTTTCATTTTCTAAAGACTCTTCTTCAGTTTGTGTACTTTCTCCTTGCTCTCCTTCTTCCTGCTCATTTCTCTCTTGATTTTGCTGTTGGCTTTCTTCTTGTTGTTGCTTTCCTTGTTGTTCTTCTCTTTCATTCCCTGAAGCTTCTTCAGTTTGTGCACTTTCTTCTTGTCCTTCTCCTTCTTGCCCATTTCTTTCTTGATTTTGCTGTTGATTTTCTCCTTCTTGTTGCTCTCCCTGTTGTCCTCTTCCTCCTTGATTTCTTCTTTCTTGGGTTCTATTTTCTTGTTGTTCTCCTTCATTTCCTAAAGATTGTTCTTTATTTTGTGTACTTTCTTCTTGTCCTTCTCCTTCCTGCTCATTTTTCTCTTGATTTTGCTGTTGATTTCCTTCTTCTTGTTGTTCTCTCTGTTGTGTTTCTTCTCTTTGATTTCTTCCTTCTTGAGTTCTACCTTCTTGTTGTTCTTCCCTTTCATTCCCTGAAGCTTCTTCTTCAGTTTGTGCACTTTTTCCTTTCTCTTGTTCTTCTCCTTCCTGCTCATTTCCTTCTTGACTTTTGGGTTGATTTTCTCCTTCTTGTCGTTCTCCCTGTTGTCTTCTTTTTCCTTGATTTCTCCCTTCTTGTCTTCTATTTTCTTGTTGTTCTCCTTCATTTCCTAAAGATTGTTCTTTATTTTGTGTACTTTCTTCTTGTCCTTCTCCTTCCTGCTCATTTCTTTCTTGATTTTGCTGTTGGCTTTCCTTTTGTTGTTCTCCCTGTTGTCCTTCTCCCCTTTGATTTCTTCCTTCTTGGGTTCTACTTTCTTGTTGGGCTTCTCTTTCATTTTCTAAAGATTTCTCTTTATTTTGTGCACTTTCTTCTTGTCCTTCTCCTTCTTGCTCATTTCTTTCCTGATTTTTCTGTTGACTTTCTTCTTGTTGTTGCTTTCCTTGTTGTGCTTCTTCTCTTCGATTTCTTCCCTCTTGGGTTCTATTTTCTTGTTGTCCTTCTCTTTCATTTCCTGAATACTCTTCTTCAGTTTGTGTACTTTCTCCTTGCTCTTCTCCTTCTTGCTCATTTTCTTCTTGATTTTTCTGTTGATTTTCTTCTTGTTGTTGCTCTCCTTGTTGTGCTTCTTCTCTTCGATTTCTTCCCTCTTGGGTTCTATTTTCTTGTTGTCCTTCTCTTTCATTTCCTG
>CANQTZ010000019.1 GCA_947626865.1 uncultured Clostridia bacterium | reverse complement strand
AAAAAGTCATCTTTATATGAATCAAATGAAATAGAATGGCTCAAATATGATTTAGTAGATATTACTCAACTTTCTGAGAACAATTTACTAGAAACTAATAGTTTTTTAGGAAAAATTTTATTGCTAGAAAAAAGTACAACTCAAGAAACAATAATAAATTCTATTGAAAAAATTTTAAATACGAAACTAACTCAAACGGAAAAAGAATTATTAAGAAGTTTAATTTATTATATTTTAAAAACAAAACTTCCGCAACAAAAAACAGATGAATTTATAAAAATATTAGAGAAAAAGGAGGATTCGAATATGAAATGGGTTGAAAGATTATGCGACGCATTTGATGAAAAATATGAAGAGGGTATAAAACAGGGTATTAGTCAAGGTATTAAACAAGGAAAAAAACAAGGCATTAGTCAAGGCATTAAACAAGGAAAAAAGCAAGGTATTAGTCAAGGCATTAGTCAGGGTATTTTAAGTGTGGCTAAAAATATGTTAAAAAAGAATATGAAAATAGAAGATGTTGAAGCTTGTACGGGTTTATCTAAAAAAGAAATTCAAAATTTGAAATTACAATGTTAATATGACCACCTTTTATCCAACAAATTTGTCAAAAAGCTAGACATAAAGCACGAAATGTTGTATAATATGACAAACAATAAGTTGGAACTAGGAGAAGGAACTAAATACATGGAAATAAACGAAAAATTAACAAAAAAAATAGTAGAAACATCTTATTTAACAGCAGAAAATGCCAAAAGATATAGACCTATTCTTAGGTATTTTTTTGAGCAATACGAAAATATCAATTATATGCTATATAAGGAGGATGTATTTAACGAATTACAAGGAAAAGAGAATTTTGAGAAATATACGATAGAAATGTGTGAAAGTGATTTAGATTCTTTAGTTAATTGGGGCAATTTGACAGCTTTGCAAGATACAAACAATGTAACAACTGTTGAAGAGTTTAAGCACAGAAAGTTTCGTTATCAGTTATCAGAGTATGCTGTAGAAATAGAGAGAATGGTTGTTAAGCTGGAAAATTTACATATAGAAGGCGGTTCGCTAGAGCCCAAATTGATTGAAAGGATTAAAGAAGCGATAAAAGACACTAATAAAGTAAGTATGCAAAGCGAAGCAGAGGTGCATAGTTGGTGGGAAAATTTAAATAATGACTTTAAGAGATTGAATCAAGATTACCAAGATTATATAAAAACTTTTTATAATGTAAAAATGGAAGAGGTAGCTAAATCTAAGCAGTTTATACTTTATAAAAATGATTTAGTGAAGTATTTACGAGAATTTATTAAAGCTTTGCAAGAAAATTCTTATGTAATAGAAGAAGCGATAAAAAGGCTAGAACCACAGACACAAGAAAGAATGTTAGAAAAAGTTTATTTAGGGCAAAAAAGAATTGTTAGAATTGACAAATTAGATGAAGAAATAAATGAGCAAGAATTAAAAAATAGAAATAGAGAGAAATGGGAAAATATAAAAAAGTGGTTTATGGGGACAAGCACAAAAAATAGTGAAGTAGAAAAAATCAATGAAAAAACCACAGAAATTATTAGAAAAATTACGCGAATAGCTAATCAGATAGCAGAATCAAGAGGAAATGTAAGTAGCAAAAAAGCAGAGTATAAAAAAATATGTGAAATGTTTTGCAAAACTGAAAGTATGGAAGAAGCCCATAAACTTTCGTGTTTGGTATTTGGAATGTTTAATACAAGACATACAAAAGGAAATTATGTAAGAGAAACCGATAGCATCAATAGTAGTCTATTAGAAGAAACTTCTAATGAATTAGAAATAAAGCCACGAATTCGAGAATATCGAGAAAAACAACAAAAAGTATCAATACAAGATAAAACAGTAGAAAAGCAAAAGCAAATAGAAAGATACTTAAAGCAATTAGAAGAAGAAAGAAAAGAAATAGAAAAATACATTAAAGATGGCAAAATAGAAATAAAAAATTTGCCTGAGATAAAAAGCACTTTTAGAAAAACTTTGTTAAAATGGATTAGCAAAGCAGGAGTTATGAAAAGCAAGCAAATTATTATAGAAGATGGTAGAAAAATTCAGCTAATTTATCCAGAAAATGACGAAAAATGTATTTTAAAGTGTGAAGACGGAGAATTAGAAATGCCGGCTTTTATTTTGCAATTTGTTTGAGATTATAATTTGTTGCTACCCCAAAAATTGTTAAGAATAAAAAATGTATTAAAAATATAGCTATTATTAACGCATTTATTTAAAGTTTGTAAGTAAAATAGGAGGAGATAAATTGACAACATTTGAAAAGCTATTAGAAAATTATTGGTTTGTAAAAGACAAAAATGAAGAAGAATACAATAGTGTAAAACAAGACATAACGGAAGAAATGCAAAGTTTTATCAAAAACAAATTAGGATATAAATTAATTGTAAATCCATATCTGATAAAACTAGAAAAAGTACCAGGAGTACCAAAATCGTTTATGGGAATTTTGGAATTTGAAACAAAATTAGAATACATGTTTTTATGTCTGATTCTAATTTATTTAGAAGAAAAATCCAGAGGAGAACAATTTATTTTATCAGGTTTAGTGGATTATATTCAAAATCTTGTAGCAGAAATTGATTTAAATGAAATAAAAATCGATTTTACTATTTATTCACAAAGGAAATCTATGGTCAAAGTTTTGAAATTTATTAAAGAAATGGGCTTTATTAAGCTATATGATGGAGATGAAAATAAATTTGCCGAAAGTGTAGAAAATGACATATTATATGAAGTAACAGGAGTATCAAAATACTTTATGAGAAAATTTTCTAGTAATATTGTCAATAGCAGTTCATATACAGACATCTATGAAAGTGAACAATTAGGTCTAGAACAAGACAAAGGAATAGAAAGAAGGCAAAGAATTTATAGAAGGCTCTTTACAGAAAATGTAGTATATAAGGAAGAAATAGATGACCAAGATTATAATTACATCAAAAATTACAGAGGAGCTATTCAACAAGATGTTGATAAAATGTTGGAATCTACTTTAGAAGTACATAAAAATGGGGCATATATTTTATTAACAGAAAATAAAAATTTCAAAAATACATTTCCTTCAACAAAGGCAATTTCAGATGTTGTACTGTTTATTAATAAACAAATAAAACAAAATTTGGACCAAAACGTATTTGAAAAAAACAAAGAGGATTTAATTTATATTTCAAATGTTCAAATGTCAAGATTAATAAAAGAAGTAAAAGAAAAATACCAAAGAGGTTTTAGCAAGGAATATCGAGAAATGGAAGAAGAAAAACTATTAAAAGAAGTTGTAAACTATATGAAAGAATTTGATATGATTAGAGAAAATCAGGAAACAAACGAATATATCATTATGCCAATGTGTTTTAAGATTATTGGTAAATATCCGAAAGATTTTGTAGTGGAATAGGAGAAGTAGAATATGGAAAAAAATAGATGGGAAATAAAAAAGATAGGTTTGCTAAATTATTGGTGGTATGATGAGGAAGAATTTGAATTTGCAAGTGGAAGGCTTATTTTAAGAGGAACAAATGGTTCAGGGAAAAGTGTTACTATGCAAAGTTTTATTCCTTTATTATTAGATGGAAATAAATCTCCAGAAAGATTAGATCCTTTTAATACCAAAGCTAGAAAAATAGAAGATTACGTGCTTGGATATGGAGATGATATAAAAGAAGAAAACACAAGTTATTTATATATGGAATTTTACAAAAAAGAAACTGGAAATTATCTTACAATAGGAATGGGCTTGAGAGGTAAAAGAAACAATGGTGTTAAGTTTTGGGGATTTATCATAAAAGATGGAAGAAGAATTGGAAAAGACATCTTTTTATATAAAGATGTAGGAAATAAAATTCCATTATCAAAGCAGGAATTAAAAAATAGGATAGGGGAAGGTGGACAAGTAGTAGATAGTCAAAAGGAATATGCTATGTTAGTTAATGACAACATTTTTGGCTTTGAAACATATTCCGAATATCAAGAATTTATTAAATTATTGATAGAAATTAGAACACCAAAACTTTCTAAAGATGGTTTTAAACCATCAATTATAACGGAAATTATGTCGAACAGTTTAAGAGGACTTTCAGATGACGATTTAAAAGCAGTTTCAGAATCAATTGAAAATATGAACAAAACGAAAGAACAATTAGAAATGCTATATCAAAGTCAAAAGGCATTAAAACAAATGATAACTCCTTATGATAATTATAATCAATGTGTATTATTTAA
This sequence comes from uncultured Clostridia bacterium, assembly GCA_947626865.1. GTDB lineage: Bacteria > Bacillota > Clostridia > TANB77 > CAG-508 > CAG-269. Next base: position 19,390 of record CANQTZ010000019.1, on the reverse strand, counting down.
TAAAGCGAAAAATTATGACGAAAAGCAAAAAGATTGCAAAAAGACAGAAAAAGAATCTAATGAATTGATGAAAAAAATTAATGATACACAAAAAAGTTATGAAGAAAACGAAGCAAAAAGGCAAGATGTAATCAAGGAAATAGAAGTATATGAATACAAGAAAAAAGAACTTGAGTCAAATGAATTATGGAAGCAAAAAGAAAAGCAAGTACAAATGGAAAAAGAGGTAGAGGAAATTCAGCAAGAATTACAAAAGAAAGAAAAAATTGAGAACGATAAGAAAGAAGCAATTCGAAAAAAAGAATTGGAAGAAAAGCAAGCAAAAGAAAATTATGAATTAGAAAAAGATAATTTTAAAAATATTGAAAATGAAATGGCACAAATTGCAAAAGCAATAGATTATGACGAATTTTTCTTTAAAATGGATGAAATCAAACTAGAAGAAAGATACAATTATCAGCATTTTAAAGAAGACATTAAGCGTTATGCAAATAGAATAGAAAATGGAAAAAAAGCCTTAGAGCATGAAAAAATAGTCAGTTTTGAATATGAAACAGCATTGGAAAATCTGGATAAAGAGAAAAATGAAAAGATAAAGCAAGATAATTTGACAAATAAAGCAAGGCAAAATTTAGAAGAAACTAAAGATAATTTTACAGAAGAAATGTATGTATGGGAAAGGCAAAATGAAATTTTAAAATTAGAAAAAGAAGAAATGGCAAAAATTGCACAAAAGGTTCAAAGCTATGGAGAAAGGGCACAGTATGATGATATAATTTTAGCAATGCATGCACCATTTGAGCAGAAAAATCAAGCATTATTAAATGAAAAGGCAATTTTACATTCACAAAAAGAAACATTGCAAAACCAAAAACTAGAGTTACAAGAACAATTAACAGAATGGAAAAATAAAAAAGAACCAGAACCTGTAAGAAGTAAAAAGGTGGAGGAAAATAGAAAGAGGTTAAAAGAAAAAGGTATACCATATATTGAATTTTATAATAGCATTGACTTTAAAAAAGATTTAGATGAGGCACAAAAAGGAAGAATTGAGTCAGCTTTATTAGACATGGGAATTTTAGATGCTTTAATTATTCCAAAAGAATATAGTAGCAAAATAAAAGAGCTAGATACTGAATTTGTAGACAAGTATTTGTATGAAAGTCCTGTAGAATTTAAGCATGATTTAAGTCATTTGTTAGAAGTAAAATTACCACAAGAAAGCAAAATAAAACCAGAATTAGTATCATCTATTTTAAAAAGCATAATGGTAGAAGACAAATCTGAAAGTACATATATCAATGAAAAAGGCGAGTATAAAATAGGAATTTTGCAAGGTATAGCAGATAAGGAAGAGAAAGCAAAATACATTGGAAGTGAAGCAAGAAGGCAATTTAAAGAAAAGCAAATAAAAGAGTTAGAAGAACAAATAGCCAAAATAGAAGAGGAAAAAGAAAAAATTGTAGAAAAAATAGAAAATCTAGAAAATCAAGCAAACAAATTGAAAGAGGAATATGAAGCATTCCCATCAAAAGAAGCTTTAGAAAGTGCTTATAATGAATTAAAAGTAAATATCAATAAAGTAACTGCAATAAATGAAACAATTACAAAATTAGAAAATGTATTAACAGAAAAATTAGAAAAATTAAAGCAAGCAAAAGAAGATACTCAAATTGCGACAAAAGGGCTAAATTTCAAACTTACCCAAGAAGTCTATGAAGAAAATTTAAAAGAAGCAAACAATCTAAAAGACAATATATTTGAAATGGAAAAATATCATAATAATACTATCAACGAATATGAAAAATTAGTTACCACAAGGGAAATTCTAGAAGGATTGCAATATGACTTAGATGATGTATTATATGAAAAGGGAAAACTAAATATTAAATGTCAAACTTTAAAAGGCAAAATAGAAGCTATAAAACAAATGAGCGAAGGCATGGAAGAATTAGAAAAGCAAATGGAAGAAGTGGCTAACAAATTAAGTACATTGCCTAAAGAAAAAGATTATTTATTAGCAGAGTGTAGCAAACAAAAGGTAAGTATAGAGAAGCTAAAAGAAGAAGAATTAACAATAGGAGAAAAATTGAATAGCTTGAAAAAACAAAAAGATATAGCAAAAGAAATATTAGAACAAGAACTAAGTTTAAAATATGTTATATCAGAATATGAGGATATAGCAAAAGTAACAAGCAAAATCTTGATGGATTATCATTCATTTGATAAAGACACTAAAGATATTAATAATTATTATGCTGTGTTAATTGAAAAGTATAAAGACAATAATGAAAAACTATTAGATTATAACTTATCAATAACACAAATCTTCACAAAAGAAATTGATTTACAAGAAGTTAATAGTGAAATAATCAAATTAGAAAAAACAAGAACAAGAAGTGATATAAGCTGTTTTGTGAATGGTAAAAGAGTAAATTTAAAATCACTGCAAAATTATATCGAAGAAACCATAGAAGAAACACAAAATTTAGTAGCAGACGAAGATAGAAACTTATTTGAGGAAATTTTGATAGGTGCAGTAGGAAGGAAGATAAGAGAAAGAATATATTTTGCTAAAGCATGGATTGAATCTATGAATAAATTGATGAAAAGTTTGAATACATCTAGTGGATTATCTTTTAGTTTGAATTGGAAACCAAAGTTAGCAAGTAGCCAAGATGAGCTGGATACCAAAGAAATTGTAGATATATTAAATTCCGAAACAGGTTTATTAAAGCAAGAAGATATTAAAAAAGTAGCAACACATTTTAGAACTAAATTTAAAATGGCAGAAAAAGAGTTTAAAGAAAAAGGAACGATAGTACCATTTTATAATATTATAAAAGATGCTTTAGACTATAGAAAATGGTTTGAATTTCAATTTATGTATAAGAAAGTAGAAGAGCAATCTAAAGAGCTAACAAACAATGCATTTTTTAGACTAAGTGGTGGAGAAAAAGCAATGGCAATGTATATACCATTATTTGCAGCTGTTTGTGCTAGATATCAAAGTGCTAAAAAAGATTGTCTGCGAATTATATCTTTAGATGAAGCATTTGCCGGTGTAGATGATAATAACATACGTGATATGTTCAGAATCTTAACAGAATTGGAACTAGAATATGTTATCAATTCACAAGTTTTGTGGGGAGAATATGATACAGTTCCAAATTTAGCAATATGTGAATTAATAAGTGATGTTAATTCAAAAATTGTTTCTGTTATGAGATATCATTGGAATGGAAAGAAGAGGGAATTAATCATAAAAGATGGAGAAATTGGATGAGGCAGTATCCTATTTTAAACAAAATGAAGGATACACAAGATTATTTAAATTGATGAAAAATAAGTATATTGTATATGGCGAAATAAAAGGGAATGTAATTATAAACAAACCTAGCAAATTAGAAAAACAAGTATTATCAGGTCTAATGAAAAAAGATTATGCACGAAATATGACAATAACAATATCTTTAAAAAAATTACAGGAAATGCTTGATAATACGAAATTTGAAGGTGTGCAATTACCAGAACTTTTAAAAGGATATTTCAAAGAGGAAATACTTACCAAAAAAGAAAGCAAAAAACAATATCAAACTAATTGGGAGCAATTTTTAGACGATATATTAAAACAAAACGAAAATACAATAGTGTATCCTTATTTAAAAAACAGTATAGACAAAAAAGACGAATTATATCAAAACATAAAAAAGCATTATAATAAAGAAAATCAAATATTAAAAAAAGAACTGATAAATGCGTGTAATGGAATTAATAATTTGCCAAAACAAATAACTAGAATTCCTGTATTTGCAAGCAATATCTTTTCCAATCCACATGGATTTGACAAGAAAACATTATGTGGAAGACTATTTATAGCCCTTTTGTGTTATATAAAACAAGTCCCATATCCAAAAAATAGTGAAAAATTATCTGAACTATATTACGAAAATAATCTATTAGTAGATGATGTATCAAATATGGTTCTATGTAAAGGCATAAAAGCTTATACAAAAGGAAAACAACATGAGGGCTGGATAGGATTTGCAAATAAGCAAGAACCCATTTTTATAACATTATACAATTTAGCTAATATAGACTCAATAGAGCCCCCTAACACATATAAAGATGTAGTAATAACAGAAAATCCAGCAGTCTTTATGGAAATAGTAGAAAAATGTAAAACAAAAGACTTTCCATTAGTATGTACTTATGGGCAAGTAAAACTCGCAGGAATAATGTTACTTGACTTATTAACAAAGGCAGGTTATAACCTATATTATTCTGGTGACTTAGACCCAGAAGGTTTGCAAATAGCAGACAATCTAAAACAAAGATATCAAGAAAAAATGCAATTCTTTGGATTTAACGAAACAACCTATTACAAAAACATCTCGCAAATAACTTTGTCAAATAAAAGACTTCAAAAACTAGAGGGAATAAAAAGCCCAGAATTAAAGCAATTGTGCAAAGAAATAGCAAAAAATAAAAAAGCAGCTTATGAAGAAAAAAATATAGAAGCTATTATTAAATTTATAGATTGATGTCGCATTGGGGACGTTTCTTTTTCGACATTTTTGTCGTGTTGGGGACAGTGTCGTGTTGGGGACGTTTCCTTTTCGACATTTTTGTCGGATTGGGGACAGTGTCGCGTTGGGGACGTTTCTCTTTCGACATTTTTGTCGCATTAGGGACACATCTTAACATATAGATGTGTTATATAATCATTTATATTAGCAATTGTATTACATAAATTAAATTAGGATATTAAGATATGTCCCTAATACGACAAAAATGTCGAAAGAGAAACGTCCCCAACGCGACACTGTCCCCAATCCGACAAAAATGTCGAAAAGGAAACGTCCCCAACACGACACTGTCCCCAACACGACAAAAATGTCGAAAAAGAAACGTCCCCAATGCGACACACATATAACAGAGAAGCCACATATAATGTAAAAAGAAATAGTGATAGAGGAGGATATTATTTGTGGCTAAAATTATAGTGTTTAACAATGATACGGATAGAATGGAAGTATATTATAAGGGAGAAAGTGAGGCAATGCCTTATAATACAAATGCCACTTTAAGGGTAAGAGAGTTTAGAGGTTCTAGCAGTAGTAATATTTTGTGGACAACGAAGCGTTGTATGCAAAGTTGGAATAGTCAAAGATATATTTTTGGGGGACCTATTCCAGTTGGGTTTGCATTTAAAAGACCTTATGAGGGTGGTCATGGTAATCAGAGTCAGCACTATGCTGGTGTTGCTTTTGATGTAGGGCAAACATTAACTTTAAGTAGAAGGACAGCATTATATAATAGTGCTAGAAATTCAGGAGTTTGGAGCTATGTTGAGCCTATTTCAATAACACCTACATGGGTTCATTTTGACAAAAGATTTGGCACACCTGCTTGTGCAACTGGTGGGTTTCCAACATTAAGACGAGGTAGTGTGAGCAATTATGTTTTAATTGCACAAGATGATTTAAACACATTGGGATTTCGAACAGGTGGACTAGATGGAATATTTGGATTAGAAACTCAAAGAGCAGTAAGCAATTATCAAAGGTCAGCTGGATTAACAGCAGATGGAATTGTGGGATGTAATACATGGAGAGCATTGCAAGAAGCGGTAGTAGGCACTGGACCAACTAGTACAACAATAAATTGAAAAATAGAAAGGAATGATGAAAAATGTTAAATAAAGATGAAATTATAATAAAATTAAAAAATGAAGAATTTATAGTAAGAAATGCAATTTATGAATATGTATGTAATTTTCACTTATATGATGATAAGCAAATAAATGAAGCTTTCATAGAATTTTTAGAAAATGATTATAACAAAATGGATTTTTCATGTTTAAAATATTCAAAATTAAATAAAGATATAATAGAATGTTTGATAAATATATCTTTATCTTTAAAAGAAACTAGCAATATTAAAAGAAAGATATCTCATATCTTAATATTGCATTACAATTTAATAAAAGATATGGACTATAATTTTGAAGAAATTTTATGTGATGAAGATTGTGTGGTTTATAAAAAAGTAAAGTATTTCGAAAAAAAAGAACCATCAGAGTTAATAAAATTATATAAAAATAATATAGACGAATATTATTTTTCAGAAGGCGAAGAAGACGAAGATGATGAAGAAGATGTAACGGAAATGTTAAGAATTGCAATGGGAATAGCATTAGTGCAGACAGAAGATGGATATAAAGAATTGAAGGCATATATAGCAAAAATAATAGAGGAAGAGGGAGAAGAAGAACTTATTGATTATCATATGCCATATTTAATACATCCTTTACATAGATATTCGGATTTCAGTGATTATAAAGTGCTATTGACTGCATGTTTTACAGGTATGGGTTTTTATAGTTATGAATATGAATGTTATTCTTATTTTTCAAATATATGTAATGAAAAATTTGTTAATTACTATATTAGTGAAGTGAGAAAGTTTAATAAAAAAGAAATAAAGGATGATTATTATGCTATATCGGAATATTTAAATTCAGAAAAAATAGACAAATTTTTATTTGAAGAATTAAAAAGAAATAAAAATGAAAAAATTCAAAGATGTATTATTCGTATTTTGTTGTGCAGATGGAACAAGGATATTATTCCATCCGCTTTGGAATATTTAAAGAAAAATATATTGAGCGATGAATATGTAATAAAAAAAGCAATAGCGCCATTATTGGTTGTAGAAAAATATGATGATAAAAATTCAATAAAAATAATAGAAGAAATGAAAAATTTTGATGAGATTCAAAATATGAAATATGAAATGATGATGGATCATTTAAAACATATGCAAAGTTTAATATTAAAAGGTAAGCAACATATCAAAGATTATAAAAAAGCTAGAAAAATACAAACAGAAATAGTAGACAGTATGTTGAAATATTTGGATCAAGGCAAATTTGACATTGATAATGATATTGAGAATATAAATTGCAAAATTGATACATCTACTGAAATAGGAATGCAAGCAATGGTCAATGCATTAGTATATAAAAATGCGGATAATATTAGTTGTATTACAGAAGAATATATAAAAAATAAAAAATATAGGTCTCAAGAAAAAATAGATATGCTAAAAAGTATGTTAAATTCAGAAGCGGGACTGTTTGAAATTACTAAAGCTGAATATGAAGAAGGAAAAGTATATTTAAGAAATGTACTAAATAATAAAGAATATTGCATTATAGATTTTGAATTAAGTTGTAATGTAATTTATGGACAAATTTATGTTTATACAAGAGTTATTACTTATCATGATATTAGTTTTGGGACAGGATTTAATTTTGCATTTTTCAAAGATGACAAGTTTATATGTAAATGGATAAAGAGGAATTTAAAAGAAATTGATAAAAAGCAAGAAATAACTAGATTTATAGAATTATATAGAGAATATATGAAAAATGATAACAAGATAATGATAAGAAGGCGTTATTGGAGATAGGCTATGTGCAAAATATATAAAATGATAGAAGGTTAAAGTATGGAAGAATATAATAAAAATATATTAAGAAAAGAAATATTTTTATATTACAGGAATATTACAATTATATTAAAAAGAAAAAAGGTATTGAAAAAAATAAAAGAATAGTATATACTAAGAATAGATACACGACAAATTATGTGCAACAACGAAAAATATTAAAAAAGTCGAAAAAAGTATTGCAAAATAGTAGTAAGATGTGGTATATAATAGGTAAAAATGGTATTATTCACAACACGACATAATACTACTTAAAAACTATGGTAAAAAACCAAAAGAAAAAGAGAAGGAGGAAGAAAAAGCGTATGAAAGAGGCAAAAGAAAAACAGAAAGAAAGAAACAAAAGAGGAGGTGAAAAAATGAAAAATACTGGTAAAAGAAAATACCAAAACGGTATAACATTAATTGCATTAGTAATTACAATAATTGTTTTGTTGATACTAGCTGCGGTAAGTATTGCGACATTGACAGGAGAGAATGGAATATTAACAAAAGCAAACAATGCAAAAACAAATAATACAATAGGAGAAGAACAAGAGCAAATAAAATTGGCTTATGATGCAGTAATGGCAGATAATTATGAAAAAGGAGATTATACATCAGGAGTAACAGCAAGCAAATTACAAGAAGAATTGGATAAGATAAAAGAAGGAACAACAGTTGAAGGAGAAGGTACAATAAAAGTAACATTTAAAAGTGGAAATTCATACAATGTAAATGGAATAACAGGAGAAATAGAGGAATTAGGAAATAGCAATCAAGATGGAAATACAGGAGAAACAATGGCTGTAACTGATTTAGAAGTAGGAGATTATGTGAAGTATGGGGAAAAATTAACAAAACAGACATATACAACAAAAATGGAAGAAACAGGATATGAAACAAATCAAACCTTTGAAACAGATACAGAAGTATTGTGGCAAGTAATGAGAAATGACGGTAGTAATGTACGATTAGTAGCAGTAAGTAATACACTTTCTAATGATGATACTCCAGAAGGATTATATTTAGTGGGAGAGACTGGATGGACGAATGAGGAGAAAGTTTTAAATGATTTATGTGGAAGTTTATATTCGAATTCATCTTATGGAGATGCCAAATGCTTTGATTTGAGAGATTTAGCAGGTGCTGAAGGTCAGGATTTAATTGGGTTTAGCTGTGACTATATGGAAGGAGGAGATAAGTTACGAGAATCTTTAGAGAGTGGAATAGATAGTAATAATAATCTGTCATGTTTTTGGCTTCCGGGCGTTTACGAGGGTAATTTCTATGAAAGGTGTGTTAACTTTTGGTGTGGATCGGTTCATGGGTATAGTGAGTACGATGATAATAAATATGATGCAATGGGGGTTCGACCAGTTGTGGATTTGAAAAATGGTGTTGAAGTAAATACAGCTTATACTGATAAAGATGGAACCTCAAAAGATACAGCATATATCTTAAAATGATAATAATAGAAAAATAAGAATAGTGATAAGAACTAAATGAATTAATCATTTAGTTCCTTTCAATTTCAATAAATACTTTACACAAAATTAAACATGTGTTTTATTATCTTGTATTTTTACTAATTCATTGGTAAACGCAGAAATTATATCTCTGTTGTCTTGGTTTAATTTTAAATAATTTTCTAAAAATTTATCATCAGTAAAATTGTCTAAAATAGGGGTTTCATTATTAATTAAATCATTGAAAAGAAAATCAGAATTAATATTAAGCGCTTTGCAAATGTTAATAATAGTTGTTGCACTTCCAAAGGCAATACCACGTTCTAATTGACTAATATATCTAGGCGATAATGATAATTTTTCTGCTAGTTGTTCTTGAGTGTATTTAGATATTGTTCTAGCTAGTTTGATTTTTTTCCCTATATTTTTTCTTAGAACTTGCTCTTGACTATTCATAAAGTTCCTCCCTATATTTTCTTTTAAAAAAGTATAGCAATTATAAGCAAAAAATAGAATGAACTATTAATGAGAAAAATTGCAACAAAGGACACTAAATGTTCTAAAAAGTCGATTTTTGTAAAAAAATATACAAAGAGATATTACATTGGTAGAGTTCGTTTTGCAACGGTTATTAACAAAAATTATAAAAAATTTCAAAAAAAGCTTGCAAAATAATAAAAGTTGTATTAAAATTTAAGTGAAGTGGAGAAAAGTGGTGCAAAGTGGTAAAAAGTGAAAAGGGGTGAAATCTAATTGTTAATAGGTGAATATGAACATTCTTTAGATACAAAAGGCAGATTAACAATGCCTGCAAAACTAAGAAACGACATGGGAGAAAAGTTCATTGTAACAAAAGGATTAGATGGATGCTTATTTGCATTTTCACAAGACGAATGGTTAAATTTCGAAACAAAACTAAAAGCACTACCACTTTCAGACAAAAATGCAAGAAACTTCGTAAGATTCTTCTTATCAGGAGCAACAGAATGTGAAATAGACAAGCAAGGAAGATTTCTAATACCAAACAATTTAAGAACATCAGCAAACTTAGAAAAAGAAGCTGTAATAATAGGAGTAGGGACAAGACTAGAAATTTGGGACAAACAAACATGGAAAAACTGTGACGAAAACATTTCGGCAGATGAAATAGCACAAAATATGACAATGCTTGGTATATAACTTGAAAAAGTTTATATAAAAAGCAAAAGATAAAAATACAAAAGATAAAAGTTGCAAAAGAAGAAAATACCAAAGAAACCAATAGCGAAAGAAAAATAAAAAGAGGGGATTACAAAAGACAAAGCCACAAAAGAAAAGAATAAAAAAAGAAAACAAGAGAAAATAATGCAAAAGAACTCACATAAAAACTAAAGAACCACAAAAAACTTAAGAATATTCCAAAAGACAGAAGAAAATAATACTAAGGAAATTCAAAAACCAAAAGAAAAAACATAATAAAGATAGACAGCGGGTAATTTTGAAATTGCCAGCTGTTTTTAAATAAATAGGAAAGCTTCAAATTCCTATTTATTTAAAAACAGTGGTGTTTTGCACTTTTAAATAATAATAAAAATAAAAGTAAAAATAGAGGTGCTAAATTGGAATTTGAGCATAAGCCAGTAATGTTAAAAGAATGTATAGAAGGGCTAAAAATAAAAAATGGCGGAATATATATAGATGGAACTTTAGGAGGAGCAGGACACAGCAGAGAAATTGCAAAAAAATTAGAAAATCAAGGAATATTAATTGGAATAGACAGAGATGAAGAAGCATTGCAAGCTGCTAAAGAAAAATTAAAAGAATTTACAAATGTAAAATACATACATGACAATCATGACAATATAAAACAAATAATAGAACAGTTGGGTATTGAAAAAGTAAATGGAATATTATTAGACTTGGGAGTTTCTTCATATCAATTAGACCAAAGAAATAGAGGCTTTAGTTATCTAGGTGAGAATGAATTAGACATGAGAATGGACAAAACACAAGAATTAAATGCAAAAATGGTGGTTAACCAATATTCAGAAGAACAGCTGTCAACCTTAATATATGAATATGGAGAAGAAAGATTTTCAAGGCAAATTGCTAGAAATATTTGTATAGCAAGAAAAGAAAAACCAATAGAAACAACAAAACAACTAGTTGAAATAATAGAAAAAAGTATTCCAAAATCAAAACAAAAAGATGGGCATCCAGCCAAAAGAACATTTCAAGCAATCAGAATTGAAGTAAACAATGAAATAAAACCATTATATAATACAATAATGGACTGTATAGATTGCTTAGAAAAAGAAGGAAGATTATGTGTTATAACATTTCATTCTTTAGAAGATAGAGCAGTAAAGAATGCAATGATAGATGCAAAGCGGAAAATGCACATGTCCAAGCGATTTACCATATTGTGTATGTGGTGCTAAATCACTAGGGAGAATAATAACAAAAAAACCAATCACAGCTAGCAAGCAAGAAACAGAAGAAAACACAAGAAGCAAAAGCGCAAAGTTAAGAATATTTGAAAGAAAATAATATTTACAAAAGTAAAAGAGGAGGTGAGAACTTATGGCAAGGGCTAGGTATGAATACGAAACAAGTCCTAGAAAATTAGAACCAGAAATACAAACTAAAAAGCGAAAACAAAGAAAAAAAATAAAAATAGTTGAAGATATACCAAGACAAGATGTACACATATCAAGAGAACAAAAAATCAAACAAACAAAATTGACTTTTTTAGTAATACTTGGTTTTATATTGTTGTTGACCATAAGTTACAGAAACTCCCAGATTAATGAAAAATTTAATGAAGTACAAACATTAAAAAGAGAATTATCTACAGTACAAAAAGAAAATGAGCAATTAAAAGTTAATATCGAAAATAGTCTTAATTTAAGCACAATAGAAAAACAAGCAAAAGAAAAATTAGGAATGCAAAAATTGACTAACAAACAGACTGTTTATGTGAATTTACCAAAAAAAGATTATGTAGAAGCAGAAACTCAAGATGAAGTAAAGATACAAGAAGATAAAAATTGGTTTGAACAATTATGGGACAAAATATTTAATAATCAAGCAAAAGAAGATTGAAAAATAATTACAATTTTAGCGTTATCAATCATCATTTGTGCCCAAGAAAGGATGATAGTAAATATGGAAAAAAAGTTATTAATATTTGATGCTGATGGGACAATATGGGATAGTGAAAAAGACGTATTTTTATCTTTTAATCGTACATTGAGAGTAAATGGACAAAAAGAAGTTAGCAAAGAAGAATTTCAAAAATTAGCAGGACTTGATTTAAAAGAAATGTTTGAAAGAGTGCTTCCAGCAGAAGAAAAAGAAAATGCTGATGAATACAAAAAACAGTATAGAAAATATTATATTGATGAAGGACATTATGTGGATGCGACCACGCTTTTTAAAGATGTAAAAAAGGTACTAGATGAATTTAAAGACAAAGGTTTTTATATGGCAATTGCTTCTGGCAAGCCAAAAAGAGTATTAGATAAAATGGTTTCGCACTTTGAACTAGATGGATTTTGCTATGTTTTGGGAATAGGAGAAAGCAATTTTAAACATAAACCAGATCCAGAAATTGTTAATTATATTATGGATGAATTGCAAATAAATAGAGAAGATACAGTAATGATAGGAGATAGTGCATCAGATATTTTAGCTGGAAAAAATGCTGGAATTGATACTATAGCAGTTACTTATGGCTTTGATAAACCTGAAAATTTAAGCAAAGAAAATCCTACTTATATGATTGATGAATTTAGTAAATTATCTGAAATTATTAAATTAAAATAATTAAAATTGAATAAATAAAAAACCTTCTAAGTAAAATGAATTAGGAGGATTTTTTTTATGAGAACAATAAAACTTTCAAGTAAGAAGAAAATGAGAAATACACTTTTTATAGCGTTTTTTATTATTATTGGTTTATTAATAAGATTGGGATATATTCAATTGTGGCAAGGAAAAGAGCTTTCTAGTATGGCATACCAGCAACAAACTTTGGACAGAACTATTAACCCAAAAAGGGGGACAATTTTTGATAGCACAGGAAAAAATGTACTAGCTGTCAGTAGCACAGTTGAAACAGTAACTGTAAATCCAGGTAATATTGCAAAGGATGATAAAGAAAAGGTAGCAAGGGCACTTGCGGATATTTTTGAATTGGATTATGAAAAGGTATTAAAGAAGGTAAAAAAGAGAAGTTCTATTGAAACAATTGTACAAAAAGTGGATAAAGAGAAAGCAGATAAATTGCGATTGTGGATAAAAGAAAATGGAATTACAACAGGAATCAATATAGATGAAGATACAAAAAGATATTATCCATATAGTAACATTGCTTCTCAAATAATAGGATTTTGTGGAAGTGATAATCAAGGATTAGATGGAATTGAAGCTAAATATGATAATGAATTAAAAGGAACAAAAGGTGCCATACAACGTCATACTGATGCAAAAGGTGGAGAAATTGGAGAAGAAGGAGAAAATTACGTATCAGCAGTTGATGGTAATGATTTAGTACTTACAATTGATTTAACAATTCAATCAATTGTAGAAAAATATTTAGAAGAAGCCTGTGTTGATAATGTTTGTACAGATGGTGGAAATGTAGTAGCTATTAACCCACAAAATGGTGACATTTTAGCAATGGCTACATATCCAAGTTACAATTTAAATGAGCCTTATTCTGCATATACAGATGAGTTAAAAGAAGTATGGGATAATATGGAACAGCAAGAAAAAACAAAAAATTTACAAGCAGTTTGGAGAAATAAAGCAATTGCAGATACGTATGAACCAGGTTCTGTTTTCAAATTGATAACAGCTTCTGCATCTATTGAAGAAGGTTTAGTAACTGACATTGATAAAGAAGGACAGTTTTCTTGTACAGGAGGAATTGAAGTAGCAGGAGTTAGAATAAAATGTTGGAGATATTATAGACCACATGGCTCGGAGAGCTTAAGAATGGGATTAATGAATTCTTGCAATCCTGTTTTTATAGGATTAGGGCAAAAATTAGGAGTGCAGAAATATTATAGTTATCTTAATAAATTTAGATTATTGCAAAAAACAGGAGTAGATTTACCCGGAGAAGCTAATAGTATATTTTTAGCAGAAGAAAAGGCTGGACCAGTAGAGCTTGCAACTATTAGTTTTGGGCAAAGATTTGAAATTACCCCTATCCAGTTAGCAACAGCTGTGTCTGCTATTGCAAATGGTGGAACTAGCATACAACCAAGAATTGTAAAGCAAATTATAAATAGTCAAACAGGAGAAAAGCAAGATGTAGAAGTAAAAAAGAATGGTGAAGTCATTTCAAAAGATACTGCAGAAAAAGTTTTAAGTATGATGGAATCTGTTGTAGCAGAGGGAACTGGAAAAAATGCTAAAGTAGCTGGCTACCGCATTGGTGGAAAAACAGGTACTTCAGAAGATGGGGTAAATACTAATAAATATGTAACTTCGTTTTGTGGAGTAGCGCCAATTGAAAATCCACAAGTTGTTTTACTTGTGACCTTGTATAATCCAACAGGTGAGGGGGGACATCAAGGAGGTGGTGTTGCAGCACCTGTTGGAGGACAGATTTTTAGTGAGATTTTACCATATCTGCAAGTAAATCAAGGAAATACAGAAGAAGTGGAAGTGGTAGAAGAAGTAAGTGTACCAAATATAACTGGGATATCAATAAAAGAAGCAGAAAAAATATTGAAAGAAATAGGATTAGAATTAAGTATAGAAGGAGTTACAGAAGAAAATGAAGAGACATTAGATAAAGAAAATACGATAATTAATAAACAAATACCAACTGAGGGAATTAAAATAAATAAGGGAAATAAAATTTTTATAGAATATTAATGATTTTAGTATAGAGTTTAAAAGAACTAGATGTCGAAGGATGTTTAGTTCTTTTTGAGTCTGTATATGCTAAGAAGGGATACATAATAAATTATGTGTAAAAACAAAAAATAAAAAAAAGTTGAAAAAAGTATTGCCAAATATGTAAAAAATGTGATATAAAATAAATATAATTTCGTATATTAAAACAACATAATTAATGTTAAAAAGAAAGAGAGGGAAAAAGATGGAAGAAGCAAAAGAAAAGCAAAAAGAAAAAAACAAAGGAGGGAGTGAGAAAATGCCGAAAGGAATAACATTGATTGCACTTGTAATAACAATAATCGTTTTGCTAATATTAGCAGGAGTAAGTATTGCGACATTGACAGGAGAGAATGGAATACTAACAAAAGCAAGTGATGCCAAAAACAAAACACAGATTGAAGATGTTAAAGAACAGGCGAAATTAGACATATTAGCAGAGCAAATGGGAAAAGAAGGAGAAGGTTTATTAGACACAGAGTTAAAAGGAATTCTAGATAAATATTTTAAAGATGTACCAGATATAAAAGAGAATGCTGATAAGTGGAAAGAATTTCCAAGTAAATTTCCAGCATTACACGCAAGAGACGAATATGGGGGAGAAACACTTGGAGAGATATATATATCAGAAATCTATGATGGAGATATAGAGAAAGCTCTAGAAGTTGCTAGTGATACTGAGGATTATGTTGGATATTATGCTGATTTAGATGGAAATACAGAAAATGGAGCAGAAGGAATAATTTATGCAGATTTAGCAGTAGGAAGTATACGGTACAAGTGGTAAAATTGAAGAAAAAAAATGGAACAGTGATAGTTGGGCTGTTTTTAAGTATCCACCAGACGAAGAAAATGGTAATGTAACATATAAAAAATATGTATTAGAGGAAGAACAAGGAGAAGGATTTGGAACATGGGAAAAGCCAATGATAAAGGCAACGACAGGTGGAGGAACGACAGATAGATTTTATGTGATGGCATTGGAAGATGTAACGAAAGATGAGACGAAAACATTTACGTGGTATAAAAATGGATATAGTAAATTAAACAAATACAGTGAGGCAGTTGAGTCTAGTGTAAATGATTTTGGAAAAGGAAAAGATAATACGAAATATTGGATGAGAGATGAGCATTTAAGTGACTATGGTGGGTTAACTGAGGGAGATATATGGAAAGTAATTGAAGGTAAGTTAAATAGTAACGGACTAGAATGGTTTGTACCATCGAAATCAGAATGGTCAGCATTTGGGGATATGTGTTACACGAAAATAAAAATGTCGTCTACTGATTATGGTAATTTTCGGACTTTGCGACTACTTCTGGTCGTCTTCGCTGTACGATGCAAACCGCGCGTATAACGCCAGTTTTCGCAATGGTGAAATTAACGGCAACCTCGTTAATTACTACAGCGCTGTGCGCCTGAGTGCGACTTTCTAATTTTGTAAAAAATTAGAAAGAATACTAAGCGTTATGTAAATAACGCTTAAATGTCAAAGCGAGAAAAACTTCGTAAGAAGTTCTCGGTTTGACGATAATATATTTAAGAAAATGGAAGCAAAAATATGGAAGAACAAAAAAAGACTAAAAAAAATCATTGGACACAAGTTAAAGTAGACATAGCAACAAAGAAAATAAACCAAAATATATATGAAAGAAATAGACAAGCACCAATACATATAAAAATAGATGATATGTCTATATATATAAATGATAGAATTACAAGAAGAGGAATAGCAAAAGGATTAGTTTCAATACAAGAAGATTTGAATAGAAACCTTTTGGAAGTAGCAAAAAGAACAATAGAAGCACTTGTAACGGAAAATAAAGAAAAACAATATATGAGTTTACTAAAAGCTAAGCAAATTATGAAAATTGAAATATGGACAGATATAAGATTTTTAATGGTGAACAAAGCTATAACGCCAGGAGAAATAACAGAATTAATTAGAAAGCAATTAGAGATAGATAAAGATATAAATAAATGGATAGAATCAGTCCAGAAAGCTATATCAGCCGATAGGTAAGATTAGCAACTTTTATTAATTAAATAAAAAGTATTTAATATAATGAAAGTGGTTGCTCCACCAAAGTTTGGTATTATCAAAAGTTGGGCAATAAAATCTTTGTTGTGGCAGAGTTGCTTTAGTTCGGACTTAGCGACTACTACTGGTCGTCTTCGCTGAACAATACAAACAACGCATATAACGCCAGATTTAACAATGGTGAAATTAACAACAACAACGTTAATAACAACAACGCTGTGCGCCTGAGTGCGAGTTTCATTATATTAAAGTAAATGCCTTTCTTTTAAAATGAAGGGTATTTTTAAAAGGAAATATTATGGAAGATAAAATAACATTTGAAGAATTATATGAAGCATATAATTTATGCTTGAAGAATAAGAAAAGAAAAATGGGAACATATAAATTTGTAAATGATAATTTATGTGAAAATTTAATGAATTTAGTTGAAACATTAAATAATCGAAATTACATGCCACAAACTTCAAATTGCTATGTAATAGTGGAACCAGCATTAAGAGAAATTTATGCGGCACAATTTGGAGATAGAATAATACAACATTTTTATATGAAAGAAGTAGAAAGCATTTTGGAAGATGAATTAGTTGATGGATGTTGTTCTTGTAGAAAAGGAAAAGGAACAGGATATGCCTTAAATCTATTAAAAGAGTACCTTGTAGAAACGTCAAGTTATGGAAAAAAAGATTGCTATTTTCTAAAAATTGATTTGTCAGGATATTTTATGTCTATTGATAGAAAACAAATAGGAGAAAAATTTTCAAAATTGATTGAAACAAAATATCAAGGAAGGCATAAAGAATTATTACTTTATTTGACCCCATTAATATTTGAAAATAATCCTGCATTAAATTGTAGATATAAATGTAATGAAAAGATACGCAAAAAAGTTCCTGAAAGAAGGAAAATGAAAAAAGATTCTTCGTATGGAATGGCGATAGGAAATCTAACAGCACAAGCAGGAAGTAACTTAAATTTAAGCGAATTTGATAAATATGTTGTAAATCATCTAAATTTAAAAAGATATATAAGGTATGTTGATGATATAGTAATTATATCAAATAATAAAGAAAAATTAACAAGTGCTATTCCATTAATAGTAAAAAAACTTGCAGAAACGCATCAAACTATAAATGAAAAAAAGACTAAAGTTGATACTGCTTATCATGGAGTACCATTTTTAGGAAAAGTATCATATCCATATGGTTATCAAAAGCCGAGTAAGCAAGTAATAATAAGAGTATATCAAAAGGCAAAAAAAATTAGCTATGCTGATAAATATAATTTATTAGCAAAAACAAATTCGCAAATAGGGAGTTTAAAAAATTATAATTGTAAAAAACTGATTACGAACTATGCAAAAATATTGCCTGAAGAAGTTAAAAAAGTTTTGAAATTTGATAATATTGAAAGTAAGTTTGAAATAAGAAATGAAATACAATAATTAAAAATTAGAACAAAATATAAGTTTATAACGTATGTTTGAGAAACAAAGTGAAAGATTTGCAATAATTTTGCAAATCTTTCACTTTGACTGAAAAATAATATTGATAAATTAAAAAGTTTTCACTATAATATGGTTAGAGGTGAAAAAATATGATTTATAGAGAACATTATATTTCCCAAGTTCGTGAATTTTATGATTCTGATTTAATAAAAATAATAACTGGAATACGACGTTCTGGGAAATCAATTATTTTGGAACAAATAAAGGATGAAATAAGCAAAAAAACTGAAAATATAATTAGTTTGAATTTTGAAGATAAGCGTGTAAGTAGTAATATTTTAGATGCAAAAAGCTTGATTGAATATGTAGAAAGCAATAGAAAAGAAGGAAAATGTTATATTTTTCTTGATGAAATTCAAACATTAGATGGATGGCAAGAAGCATGTAAAACATTAAGGTTAGATAATAATTCAGTATTTATTACTGGTTCAAACTCAAAATTATTATCTAAAGAATTTACAAAAGAATTAAGTGGAAGATATGTATCCTTTAGAGTAAGGCCATTTGTATATAAAGAAATTATGGAATATACTAAAGAATTAGGAAAAGAATGTTCTATTACAGATTATCTTGTTTGGGGAGGATTTCCAAAACGTTTTGAGTTTAACACAGAAGAAGCACAGGTAAGATATTTAAATGATTTAGATGATACAATAGTACTAAATGATTTAATGAATCGATATAAAATTAAAAAGGAAAATCTATTTAAAAGTTTAGTAAATTATGTACTACGTTCAAATAGCAGGATTTTTTCAGCAAAATCAATTCATGATTATATAAAAGAAAAACACGAAAATTGCTCGATAAATACAATTATGAAATATTTAAATTATCTAGAAGAAGCATACATTATAGAAACAGTAAAACAATACTCAACAAGAACTAAAAAAGAAATAGCTTATTATTCAAAAATCTATAATGAAGATGTTGCATTTAATTCAATTAGATGTATGGATAATAGATATGATTTGACACATAATTTAGAAAAT
>CANQTZ010000018.1 GCA_947626865.1 uncultured Clostridia bacterium | reverse complement strand
AAGAATTTAGAGAGAGTAATAGCTAAATTATTCCCTCTTGTTCTAATGCTTTTTTATTTTGACTGTGAATAGTAACAGCTGTGAATTACAACACAATTTTGTTACAAAAATATCTTGACATAATGATATTATCAATATATAATAGTAACATGATTAATATCATAAAATTATAAATTAAAGAAAGGAGGCAAGAAATGAGTAATACAGAAAAAAATGAAATTTTGGAAGCTATTAAAAATTTAAGCAACAAAGTAGACATTATTCAAAAAGATGTAGCAAAAATACCAGAGATAGAAAAGCAAGTAGCGAAGATACCAGAAATAGAAAAGCAAGTAGCGAAGATACCAGAAATAGAAAAGCAAGTAGCGAAGATACCAGAGATAGAAAGGCAAGTGGCAAAAATACCAGAAATAGAAAAGCAAGTAGGAAATATCAAGTTAAAAATAATTCCAGAAATGCAAACAGACATAAGAAACATAAGCAGAAGTGTAGCTGTTATTGAAAAGGAACATGGAGAAAAATTACAAATACTATTAGATGCATTTGTAGGGCATCAAGAAAGATCTCAAATAAACGAACAAAGAATCAACTGTTGTGAACGAAAATTAGAAAAGCATGATTTACAAATAGACTTTTTAATGGAAAAAGCAGAAGGTTTATAAAAAGCCTATTAGAACTAAAAAATCAGAACTAATAGGCAAAATATTATTTTACTACAATATTATAAATTTTATTTCGTACATAAATTTCTTTCACAATGACTTTATCCTCTAATTTTTTACTAATTGCTTCATGAACTTTTTGTTTTACTGATTGTTCATCTTCATCAAGCGAAATAGTAATTGTTGCTTTTAGTTTACCATTAAATTGAATTGGTAATGTTATCTCATTTTGAATAGTTTTTGTCTCATCATACTCAGGCCATTTTTCATAAGATATAGTATCAGTATGTCCCATAATATTCCATAGTTCTTCTGTAATATGAGGAGCAATAGGATTTAATAATTTTAAAAATCCTTCTGCATATTCTCTTGGAAAGACATCTTCTTTATTAACATGATTAATAAAAATCATCATTTGAGAAATGGCTGTATTGAAATTCATAGTTTCATAATCGTTAGTAACTTTTTTTACAGTAAAATGATAAACATGTTCTAAGTTTTTATTCGGTTTATCTTGAATTTTATCACATTGTGCAAAAATTCTCCAAACTTTATCTAAAAATTTCTTACTACCTTCAATACCATTTGGATCCCATGGTTTAGCACTTTCAAGTGGCCCCATAAACATTTCGTAAACTCTTAAACTATCTGCTCCATATTGTTCTACCATATCATCAGGATTAATAACATTGCCTTTAGATTTACTCATCTTTTCACCATTAGTACCTAAAATCATACCCTGATGGCGAAGTTTATGGAAAGGCTCCTTAACAGGAACAAATCCTTTATTATACAAAAAGTTATTCCAAAATCTTGAATACAATAAATGCCCAACAGCGTGTTCTGGTCCACCAAGATACAAATCAACAGGTAGCCAGTGTTCTAGTAATTTTTTGTCGGCAAACTCATTCGAATTTTTAGGATCAATATATCTTAAAAAATACCAACTAGAACCAGCAGCGCCTGGCATAGTACTTGTTTCACGCTTTGCAGGTTTGCCATCAAACTCGGTATTTACCCAATTAGTAGCTTTATCCAAAGGAGAAGCACCTGTTTTAGAAGGAGCATAATCTTCAAGTTCTGGTAAAACTAAAGGTAAATCATCATCTAATAATGCTTTCATTTCGTCATCCAAATATACAATTGGAATTGGTTCACCCCAATAACGTTGTCTTGCGAAAATCCATTCACGAAGTTTATAATTTACTTTTTTGGAACCAACTTTATTTTCTTCTAACCAAGCAATCATTTTTTCAATAGCATCTTCTTTATTTAACCCATTTAAAAAATCAGAATTAATATGCAAACCATCATCAACAAAAGCTTCTTTTGTAATATCTCCACCTTCTAATACTGGAATAATAGGAAGTGAAAATTTGGTTGCAAATTCATAATCTCTTTGGTCATGAGCAGGAACAGCCATAATACAACCAGTACCATAAGATGCCAAAACATAGTCAGAAATCCAAATAGGAATAGACTTGCCATTTACTGGATTAATAGCATAACTTCCAGTAAACACACCAGTTTTATCCTTATTCAAATCTGTTCTTTCCAAATCAGACTTGCTAGCAGCTAATTTTTTATATTCCATAACAGCTTCTTTTTGTTCTTCTGTCGTAATTTCATTCACTAAATCTAACTCTGGAGCAAGTACACAATAAGTACTACCAAATAAAGTATCAGGTCTAGTTGTAAATACCGTAAACTCCAAAGAATCATTATTTGCTATTTTAAAAGTAACCTCTGCTCCTTCTGACCTGCCAATCCAATTTCTTTGAATTTCTTTAGTAGACTCTGGCCAATCAAGTTCGTCAAGACCATCTAATAAAATATCAGCATATTTTGGAATATCCAAAACCCATTGCTTCATATTCTTACGAATAACAGGGAAGCCACCTCTTTCACTTTTGCCATTAATAACTTCATCATTAGACAAAACACAGCCAAGTTCTTCACACCAATTAACTGGCATTTCAACTAATTTAGCAAGCCCATCTTCATATAATTGTTTAAAAATCCATTGTGTCCACTTGTAATAATCTGGATCACAAGTTGCAAACTCTTTGTCCCAATCAAAAGAAAGACCAAGCATTTTTAATTGTTTCTTAAAAGTTTCAATATTATTAGCAGTAAATTTCGCAGGATGGTTTCCTGTTTTAATAGCATATTGTTCAGCAGGAAGCCCAAAAGCATCCCATCCCATAGGATGTAAAACATTAAAACCTTGCATTCTTTTCATCCTAGAAATAATATCTGTTGCAGTATACCCTTCTGGATGTCCTACATGTAAACCTTGACCAGATGGATATGGAAACATGTCTAAGACATAAAATTTTGGTTTTGAGAAATCCCATACATCTGTATAGAAAGTTTTGTTTTCATCCCAATAATCTTGCCACTTTTTTTCTATTTCTCTAAAGTTGTATTCCATAAATAGAACTCCTTTCACATAATTTTTTTTAACTTCTTTGTATTATATAACAAAAAGCTTAGAGTTTCAAGACTAAAAGAGAATTTCTTAAGCTTTTCCAATCACATTCGACATTTCATTCAAATTCTTATACTGCAGGGACAGCTCACCTTGAAACCATTATCTAGTAACCAAAGTTAGGTTACCTCTGCACATAGTCCAAGGCAAGCGAGCTACAAGTAACCTGTCCCAAAAAGCACATCGATGTATCGCTAGTGCCTGTCCCAAATGGTACATCGATGTATCATTAGTGCCTGTCCCAAACGAAACATTGATGTATCATTGGTGCCTGTCCCAAATGGCACACTTGCATAAAAAATGCAAAGATGATACAATGCAAAAGTAAAGAAGAAAGGAATGAGTTTGAATATGATAGATATAGAAAAAGCAAAGAAAGAATTTGATGATTATGTTGAAAAAATAGAAACAAAACATATAAGGGTTCAAACAAAAGTAGGGCATATGAAACGAGTAGCCAATAATTGTAAGAAAATAGCGATTGATTTGCAGTTAAATCAAGATGAGATAAATTTAGCAGAGCTGATTGGATTACTTCACGATATTGGAAGATTTGAAGAATATAAAAAATTTACTCCTGATATAAAATCTGAAAAGAATTATAAATTTGACCACGGACAAGCAGGAGTAGAAGTGCTAAAAAAAGATAATTATATTAGAAAATATGTAAAAGAAAATGAGTTTGATGAAATTATTTATAAGGCAATTTATGAGCATAATAAATATGCATTACCACAAAATTTGAGCAAGAAAGAGGAACTTTTTTGTAAAATTGTAAAAGATGCAGATAAATTAGATTTAATTTATGAGGGGGCTTATATTTATTGGGAAGAGCCAGAAAGAATTAAGTTAGTGGAAGAAGGCGAGTTGTCTAGCAAAATGCTTGAGGAGTTTTTTCAACATAGGCTAGCAAATATAAAAAATAAAACAAGCGAAACTGATCAAATTCTGCGATTTACGTCATTTGTTTATGATTTAAATTTTGCATATTCCTTTAGAGTTTTAAAGGAAAATGATAATGTTAGTAAAATGATAGACAAGTTTAATTATCAAAAGGATAAAACAAAAAATGATATGCTAAAAGTGAAAAAAGAAGCAAATGATTATATACAAGAAAAATGTAGATAGAAAGAGTGAATAAATTGGGCAAAAAATTATTGATAACCGAAAAACCATCTGTTGCAATGGAATTTGCAAAAGCATTAAAAATTACAACCAATAGAAAAAATGGATATCTAGAATCACAAGAATGGATTATTACTTGGTGTGTGGGACATTTAGTAACAATGAGTTACCCAGATAAATATGATGAAAAATTAAAATTTTGGCGATTAGATACTCTGCCATTTATCCCAGAGGAGTGGAAATATGAGATAATTCCTCAGGTGGAAAATCAATTTAATATTGTGAAGAATTTGATGCAAAGAGAAGATATTGAAGAAATTTACAATGCAGGCGACTCAGGGCGTGAGGGAGAATACATACAAAGGTTAGTTTTTATGATGGCAAAGCCAAACCCAAATGCTAAAATGAAAAGGGTATGGATTGATTCTCAAACAGAGGAAGAAATTACAAGAGGAATTCGAGAAGCAAAGGATTTATCAGAATATGATAGTTTGTCAGATAGTGCTTATTTGAGAGCGAAAGAGGATTATCTAATTGGTATTAATTTTTCTAGATTATTATCTATTATTTATGGAAGAAAATTAGCACAAAGTATACAAGAGGAAAAAGCATCTATATCTGTTGGAAGAGTAATGACTTGTGTTTTGGGTATGATTGTACAAAGAGAAAGGGAAATAAGAAATTTTGTTAAAACAAAATATTATAAAATAGTAGGCGAGTTTGGTGACGAAAATGCAAGTTTTAAGGCAGAATGGAAATCAACAGAAAAATCAAAAATGCATGAATCAAACCAATTATATAATGAAACAGGATTTAAAAAAGAGCAAGATGCCAAAAATTTTATTGCAAGTTTAGAAGGAAAACAAGCCGTTATTGCAGAATTAAAAAAGTCTAAACAAAAAGAAAATGCACCACTTTTATTCAACCTGGCAGAAATTCAAAATGAATGTACAAAAAGATTTAAAATCAAACCAGATGAGACATTGGAAATTATCCAAAATTTATATGAGAAAAAATTAGTAACTTATCCAAGAACAGATGCAAGAGTACTTTCAACGGCTGTTGCTAAAGAAATCAATAAAAATTTAAATGGAATTGCAAGAGGCTTCAAAGATGAAGAAATACAAGGATATATTCAAAAAATGGTACAAGAAAAATATTCTACTAATTTAGTAAAAACTAAATATGTAAATGATAGTAAAATCACAGATCATTATGCTATTATACCAACAGGGCAAGGATTTGAAAACTTCAATCAATTACCAAATATTCAAAAAGAAGTTTATAAGGTAATAGTAAAAAGATTTTTAGCAATTTTTTATCCACCAGCACAATATAACAAAATTCAGGTGACAGTGGGAATTGAAAATGAAACATTTTCTTGTAATGGAAAAGTTTGCATAGAAAAAGGTTTTTTAGAAATACTAAAACCAATAAGCAAAGAAAAGAAATCCACAAATGAAGAAAAGAATGTGGAAAAAGGAAATCAAGAAGATAATAATTTAGAAATATTAAAAAAGTTAAGAAAGGGACAAACAGTAGAGGTAAGAAATTTTGAGATAAAAGATGCCGAAACATCACCACCTAGCAGATATAACTCAGGTTCTATCATTTTAGCAATGGAAAACGCTGGAAAACTTATAGAGGATGAAGAACTAAGAGAGCAAATAAAAGGCGCAGGAATTGGAACAAGTGCAACTAGAGCAGAAATAATGAAAAAGTTAGAAAAAATAAAATACATAGAAGTTAATAACAAAACTCAAATCATTACTCCTACAAATAAAGGAGAAAAAATTTATGATATTGTATATTATTCTATGCCAGATATGTTAAACCCAAAACTTACAGCAAGCTGGGAAAAAGGGCTTGATATGGTAGCTAAAAAAGAAATTGAACCAGAGGAGTTTATGACAAAATTAAAAAAGTATATTTATTCTAAATTTGACAGGCTGGGTGTTATTAAATAGTGTCGCATTGGGGACGTTTCTTTTCCGACATTTTTGTCGTATTGGGGACAGTGTCGTGTTGGGGATGTTTCCTTTTCGACATTTTTGTCCTATTGGGGGCACATCTTAACATTCCAATTTAACTTATGCAATAGCATTATTAATAGAAATAACTTAGATGACACATCTATATTATTAAGATGTGTCCCCAATACGACAAAAATGTCGGAAAAGAAACGTCCCCAATGCGACACCTAAACTATAGAGCCTCCATTTACGTGAATAACTTGACCAGTAACATATCTAGAATCATCACTAGCTAAATACAAATAGGCAGGAGCAACCTCAAAGGGTTGCCCAGCACGCTTCAAGGGTGTGTCAGTTCCAAATATTTCTACTTCATCTTCAGAAAAAGAAGCAGGAATTAATGGAGTCCAAATAGGACCAGGAGCAACAGCATTTACACGTATTTTTTGATCAGCCAAAGAAAGTGCAAGAGATTTTGTAAAAACAGAAATAGCTCCTTTTGTGCTAGAATAATCAATTAAATTCTTTTTTCCTTCATAAGCAGTAACAGAAGTGGTATTAATAATACTACTATTAGCTTCTAAATAAGGCAAAACAGCTTTTGTTAAATAAAAGAAAGAAAATATATTGGTTTCAAAAGTGTCAAATAGTTGTTTGCGAGTAATATCTAAAATACTATTTTGAGGAAATTGTACGCCACAATTATTGACTAGTACATCAATTTTACCAAAAGAATCTATAGTATTTTGAACAATATAATCAGAAAGCTTTTCATCTCTTAAATCTCCAGAAATTAATAAACATCTACGATTATAACTTTCCACTAATTGTTTAGTATAATTTGCATCTTCATGTTCATCTAAATAACTAATAACAATATCTGCTCCTTCTTTAGCAAACAAAACGCTCACAGCTCTACCAATTCCACTATCTCCACCAGAAATAATAACCACTTTATCTTGCAATTTATAGCTAGAAGTCCAATTAGGATTTTCAAAAATAGGAAGCGGTTCCATAATATGCTCAATGCCAGGCTGTGTGTCTTGATGCTGTCTTGGAAAAGTTAGAGGAATTTTTGTGGTTTCATCTTTAAAACCAATGTAGGGGTATTCAGGATAATTAAACAAAATAACAATCATCTCCTTTTATTATAGTTTATAAAGAAAATAAAAAAATATTCATCATTACTAGATGATTGTTTCAGGGTGAGCGTGCCACTGCAGTATAAGAATTTGAATGAAATGTCGAATGTGACTGGAGGAATTTTAGAAATTCTATGCAATTTTATGGAAATAGTTCACTATTGTGAAAGGGTGCCATAAAATAAATTAGAATTTCTTAAATTTCGTAACAAGCCGAGACATGTAATGAAAATCTTATACTGCAGGGGCACGCTCACCCTGAAATTATTATCTAATATTATTTATCACTAAAATTCAATTTTGCAAATTGACAATTAATGATGAAATTTGTATAATAAAAAAGAATAATATACTAATATAATAAACAAAAGAAAGGGGGAAAATTAGGAATGTCTATAATATCATTAATTCTTGGTGTTTTGGAATTATACGTATTATATTATATTTTTGATAATTATAATTTAAAAACAGCAGTAATTGTTAATTGTATTTATGGAATAATAGTTTCAATTATTAATAATGGATTTAATATTATATCCATTTTATTAGGGATTATCGTTATGATAATAGAAACAGTAATTTTCTATAAAATTTATACAAGCAGTAATTCCTTTGGAAAATTTTTTCTATTAACAATATTATTAGACATTGCGATAATATTGGTTTTAGTTATAGTATCTACAATGATAGCTGTTGGTGCAGGTTCAAATGGTATACTTCGTTAGAAAGGGGAAAATAATGCATGATTATAAAATTTTTCATTCTTAGTATTGTTGAATTATGTATCTTGTATTATATTTTTGACAGGTACAGCTTTTTACCAGGATTAATTGCTAGTTGGGTGTATTCAATAATCATTTTTATTATAACTAGAAGATTTAGCATAATAGCAATTCTAATAAATATGATTATCAAGTTAATAGGAGCAGTAATTTTATATAAGATGTATATGAAAAGCAATTCGTTTAGACAATTTCTCGGATTTGCATTATTGCTTGAGTTTGCAATAATAGGAGCAATGGCAGTAGCATTTATATTTTTAATATTTAGCGTTGATTAGTACCTGTCCCAAAAAGCACATTGATGTACCGCTGGTGCCTGTCCCAAATGATACATTGATGTACCATTAGTGCCTGTCCCAAATGGCACATCTCAAATGATACATTGGCTCTTTACAAATTTGATTTTTCTGGTATAATGTACTATGTGTTTATGAAAGAAGATTAAGTAAGGAGTGTTTTAGAGATGAAAGATTTAGAAAAGATAGCAGATTCTATTTTTTATATAGGGGCTGATGATAAGGAAATCAGATTATTTGAGTCACAATATGAAGTTCCAAATGGTATGGCATATAATTCGTATTTGATTAAGGATGAGAAGAATGTTGTGCTAGATACTATTGACAGGAGGGTTACAAATATATGGCTTGAGAATTTGGAAAATGCTTTAAATGGAGAAACGGTAGATTATTTAGTGGTTTCGCATTTAGAGCCAGATCATGCATATAATATTGGTTTGCTTGCTAAAAAGTATCCTAAGATGAAGATTGTTGGGAATAGCCTTACTTTCAATATGTTGCCGAATTTTTTTGATATAGATTTAGCAGATAGAAAAGTGGTTGTGAAAGAAGGGGATACTTTAGAATTTGGAAAGCATAAATTACAGTTTTTTATGGCTCCAATGGTTCATTGGCCAGAGGTTATGGTATCGTATGAAATGACTGAAAAGATTTTGTTTACAGCAGATGGCTTTGGAAAGTTTGGGACAAGGGATGCAGATGAAGATTGGGACTGCGAAGCTCGTAGGTATTATTTTGGAATTGTTGGAAAATATGGAAAACAAGTGCAAGATTTATTAAAAAAGGTTGCTACTTTAGATGTTAAAATGATTTGTCCATTACATGGTCCTATTTTAAAAGATAATTTACAGCATTATATAGAAAAATATGATATATGGAGTAGTTATAAGCCAGAAGATAAAGGGATTTTTATTGCCTGTGCATCAATTCATGGAAATACAATGAAAGTAGCTGAAAAATTGAAAGAAGTATTAGAGGAAAATGGGGCAGAGAAAGTTGTTTTAACAGATTTAGCAAGAGAGGATATACATGAGGCAGTAGAAGATGCTTTTCGTTATGACACAATGGTTTTAGCAGCTTCTAGTTATAATGCAGGTGTTTTTGTGCCAATGCAGAATTTCTTAAATAATTTAAAAGAAAGAAATTATCAAAATAGAAACATTGCTGTAATTGAAAATGGTTCATGGGCACCATCAGCAGGAAAAACAATGAAAAATCTATTACAAGAAATGAAAGATATTAATATAATAGAGCCATCAATTACGATAAAATCAACTATGAAAGAGCAAGATATAGAGCAAATTGAAAAATTAGCACAAAATTTGATTGGAGGTGAATAAAATGAAGTACAAATGCACAGTTTGTGGTTTCGTTTATGATGATGAAAAAGAAGCAGTAAAATTTGAAGATTTACCAGATGATTGGACATGTCCTTTATGTGGTGTCGGTAAAGAATTATTTGAAAAAGTAGAAGAATAAAAACTCAAAATAAATTCCTCTTAAATCATAATTTAGGAGGAATTATTAATATATAAAAAGCAATTAAAAAAAGGCAAAAGGAGAAAAGCAAATGTCATTGATTGAAGTAAAAGAATTAGTGAAAACTTATAAAGTATTAGAAAAACAAGATGGATTAATGGGTTATTTTAAAAACTTAGTAAGACCAAAATATAAAGAATATATGGCAGTAAAAGGAATTAATATCAATATAGAAGAAGGAGAGCTGGTTGGTTATATTGGAGAAAATGGTGCAGGAAAATCTACTACCATAAAAATGCTAACAGGCTTGCTTACTCCAACATCTGGAGAAGTTTTAATTGATGGAATTGTACCAAGTAAAAAAAGAATACAAAATAACAAGCACATTGGAGCAGTATTTCGGACAAAAAACACAACTATGGTGGGATTTACCTGTCATAGAATCTTTTAATTTAATTAAGCAAATGTATAAAATTCCAGAAAAAGATTATCAAGAAAACTTAGAAAAATTTTCAGATATCTTAGAATTAAAAGGCTTACTAGAAAAGCAAGTAAAAAACTTAAGTTTGGGACAAAAAATGAGATGTGAAATAGCAGCAACATTTCTGCACAATCCCAAAATCGTATATTTAGACGAACCAACTATTGGATTAGATGTTTTTGTAAAAGATAATATTAGAAAATTTATAAGAGATATAAATAAAGAAAAAAATACAACAGTAATACTTACTACACATGATTTAAAAGATATAGAAGATGTTTGTGATAGAATTATCCTTTTAGACAAGGGCGAAATTATCTATGATGGAGAAAAGCAAAAATTTAAAGATACTTATGGAAAATATGTAACAGCAGAACTGATTATGAAAGATAAAAAGGCAGACATTGCCCAAAGCATAAATACAAAAAAGATACAAGTATTGCAAGAAACTGAAAATAGTTTAAAAATAAAATTCAATCATGAAGAAACAACAATAATGAAAATTATGGATAAAATATCTAAATTTGGAGTAATAGAAGACATACACATGAAAGAGGCAGAATTAGAAGATATTTTAAAAGAAATCTATAAAGGAGTACATAAATGTTAAAAAGTATGATAGCATTAGCAAAAATGCAATTTAAGCAATATAGTATCTATAAATCTAATTTTTATTTATTCACACTAAATAGAGTAGTAGAGGTAATCGTATATATATTTGTTTGGCAAGCAATTTATCAACAAACTGGAAATGCACAAGGATTTTCTATTTCGCAAATGGTTACTTATTATATTTTAGTAGTAACACTTGGACCAATAGCATTGTGGGGAATTAATGAAGATATGTCACAATCAATTAGAACAGGAAAGATTAATAAAGAATTGTTAAACCCAATTACATATTTTCAATATTATTTTGGAGTAAATATAGGCGAATTAGCCTTTGCAAGTGTTACAGGTATTGCAACATTTATTGTTTGCAGTCTAATTTGGGGAGTATCACTACCAATTAGCATAGCTAATTTTGCACTATTTATATTAGTTGTATTATTGGGTGTACCAATTACATTCTTTTTACAAATGATAGTTGGAACAGCAGGTTTTTATACCAATTCTATTTGGGGAATGCAAATACTTAGAAAATCAATAATTTCGATATTTTCTGGAATGATAGCACCAATCACATTATTTCCTAATTGGTTTCAAAATTTAGCTAATATATTGCCATTTAAAGAACTAATATATACACCAATTAGTATCTGGTTAGGGCAAATACCAATAAATGATATCTTTTTTATTGTAATAAAACAAATTATTTGGGGCGTTATTTTATATTTGATAGCAAGAGTATTTTTTAATCATGCTGTTAAAAAAATAACAATAAATGGAGGATAATTTTAGAGCAAAGTAGGAAAGGAACTGAATTTTATATGGAAAGAGTATTAGATAATATAAAATTATATTTTTCATTTTTAAAAGCATCCTTAAAAGAAATGCTTATCTATCGATTTGACTGCATTGTTGGAATGATTTCGCAGATAGTTACACAATTAGTGGAAATTATTTTTATATGGATAGTATTTCAAAACACAGAGAATTTAGCCGGATGGAATTTTAAGCAAGTCTTATTATTATATGGAAATACATTAATAGCCGTTGGAATCAGTACATTTTGTTTTGATGCACTATATGATATCGGTCCAAAGTATATTCGAGAAGGAGAATTTGATAAAATTATGCTAAGACCAGTACATCCATTAATTTCTATTATAGGTGCCTCAAAAGAATTTACATCACTTGGCTATTTAGGTTTAGGACTATTTATTACTATTGCTATGTTAATACAACTTTCTATACCAATAACAGCTACATTAGTCTTAAAAATACTATTTTTTAGCATTGTAGGAGCTACAATTATAGGAGCAATAAAAACAATATTTAGCATCGCATCATTTTGGACATATAGATCAAGAGAAGTAATATGGTCATTTTATAGAATGTACACATTTGCACAATATCCAATAGACATATATAATGGATTTATAAAAATATTAATAACCATAATATTACCATTTGCTTTTGTTGCCTATTATCCAACAGTAGAATATTTAGGTTGGAACACTTATATGCTGTATTTTTCTCCACTTATTGCAGTTATATTGTGGATTATTGCTATTAAACTTTGGAATTTAGCCCTAAATAGTTATAGAAGCACAGGAAATTAAAAACCGATGTATCATTTTGGATGTGCCATTTGGGACAGGCACCAATGATACATCAATGTACCATTTGGGACAGGCACTAATGGTACATCAATGTGCTTTTTGGGACGGGTACCAATGGCATTGAAGAAATATAAAAAACAAGAAATGTTAAATTATAAATTAATAGGATTTGTTTTGTAGGAGGGAATGACTATGAAAATAATTAAAAAAGTAAAAAAATTTATTGTGTTAATTGGAATTTTTTTTACAACGTTAACTGACAAAGTATTTGCTGTAAGTAAAAATATGAAAGAGATACAAGTTCAACCTGAATATGGTGTACCTCCAGTTCTTACAGTAGGTGATATTATTTGGAATATTTGTAAAATTTCTTTTGTACCAGTAGTTTTATTAATAGGGATTATCATATATTTCAAAAAAAGTAAAGATAGCAATATAATAAAGGTTATCTTTACTCTAACTATATTAGCTATAATTTTTTTATTATATTTTTTAATAAACCGTTAAAAATGTGGCAAAAGATAAAAATCTTATCTTTTGCCACATCCATTTTGTGTGTCTTCTTTATCTTCTTCATCTTCCTCATCTTTTTTTGCATGTTTCTTATTTTCTTTGGGTATTACAATATTAGTTGGTTTTTTTGAAGCAGATTTTGGCTTAGCTGGATGGATATTATCATGTACAGCTGAAATATCCAATTCGGAAAATTTAGAGTTATCACCAGTAACTACTTCTAAATTCTTTTTTTCTTCCATAAAAAATACCATTCCTTTCTTGCTTCATTAAAAGGCACGCATAGAAATGAAAGCTTACATTCTTTCAAACTAAATCGCCTCCAATTAACGTTTTCAAAATTTTTATAATCTTATCACACTTTGTAGAAAAGTGCAAGAGAATATTGACATATTAGTAATTACATGGCATAATATACAAAGGAAAATAAAAAAGGAGAAACAAATTTAAATGGAAATAAAAGAAGCAAAATCAGCTATAGAAGCCATCCTTTTTGCTGCTGGAAAATCAGTATCCAAAAAAGAATTAATATTAGGATTAGAAATGTCCCAAGAAGAAATAGAAAACATCATATCAGAAATGCAAGAAGAATACAAACAAGAACAAAGAGGAATTGAAATTATACAAATAGAAAACAATTATCAACTATGCACAAAAAAAGAACTATATAACTACATTTATCCAATTATAGATAAAAGAAACAAGCCCAATTTATCAAATGCAGCATTAGAAACATTATCAATTATTGCATACAATCCTAAAATTACAAGAGCTGAAATAGAAGCAATTAGAGGAGTTTCGGTTGATGGATGTGTATATAAATTATTAGAATATGGACTAATAGAAGAAGCTGGAAAAACCGATTTACCAGGTAAGCCAATGGCGTATAAAACAACGCAAGACTTTTTGAAAATGTTCGGATATAGTTCTTTAGAGGAATTACCCGAACTGCCGAG
This sequence comes from uncultured Clostridia bacterium, assembly GCA_947626865.1. Classification (GTDB taxonomy): domain Bacteria; phylum Bacillota; class Clostridia; order TANB77; family CAG-508; genus CAG-269. The sequence continues at coordinate 9,939 of CANQTZ010000018.1, read as the reverse complement.
ATACAAAATGGACGAAAATAATCAAATTATAATTGAAGAATTAGAAGGTTACTAGATAATGGTTTCAAGGTGAGCTACCCCTGCAGTATAAGAATTTGAATGAAATGTCGAATGTGACTGGAGAAATTTTAGAAATTCTATGCAATTTTATGGAAATAGTTCACTATCGTGAAAGGGTGCCATAAAATAAATTAGAATTTCTTAAATTTCGTAACAAGCCGAGACATGTAATGAAAATCTTATACTGCAGGGGTAGCACACCTTGAAACCATTATCTAGTAACATTAGAAGAACAATAGAATAATAGAGTAAATCGAGGAAGGGAGAAAAGTAAAAATGAGCAAGAAAAAAGAATTCGTAAGAGACATTACAAATATAGATGAAGATTTTGCAAAATGGTATACAGATATTGTTATAAAAGCAGAATTAGCAGATTATACAGATGTTAAAGGGTTTATTGCAATTAGACCTTATGGATATGCTATTTGGGAAAATATACAAAATTATATGGATGAAAAATTTAAAAAATGTGGAGTAAAAAATATATCCATGCCAGTTCTAATTCCAGAAAGCCTATTAAACAAAGAAAAAGAACATGTAGAAGGATTTGCGCCAGAAGTAGCTTGGGTTACCATTGGAGGAGGAGAAAAATTAGAAGAAAGATTGTGTGTTAGACCAACATCAGAAACTATTTTTTCAACCATGTATTCTAAATGGTTAAATTCATGGAGAGATTTACCATTTTTGTACAATCAATGGTGTAATGTTTTAAGATGGGAAAAAGAAACAAGACCATTCTTACGTTCTAGGGAATTTTTATGGCAAGAAGGACATACCATTCATGAAACAGCAGAAGAAGCAAAACAATTTACCATGCAAATGTTAGATATATATGCAGAAGTAGTAGAAGATTTATTAGCCATTCCAGTCTTAAAAGGGCAAAAGACACAAAAAGAACAATTTGCAGGAGCAGAAGCAACTTATACAGTAGAAACATTAATGCATGATGGAAGAGCTTTGCAAGGTGCAACATCACATTACTTTGGACAAAACTTTACAAAACCATTTGAAGTTACATTCCAAAATAGAGAAGAAAAACAAGAATATGCTTATCAAACATCTTGGGGAAGTAGTACAAGGTTGCTTGGAGCTGTTATAATGGCACATGGCGACAATAGAGGATTAAAACTTCCACCAAAAGTAGCTCCAATTCAGGTAGTAATAGTACCAATTGCACAAAATAAAGGCAATGTATTAGAAGAAGCACAAAAGATGAAGGCAGAATTATCTAAAAAATTTAGAGTAGAATTAGACGATAGAAGTAATTACACACCAGGATACAAATTTAATCATTGGGAAATGAAGGGCGTACCCGTTAGGATAGAAATAGGACCAAAAGATATAGAAAAAGGAGAAGTTATTATAACAAGACGTGACACATTAGAAAAAATTTCAGTAAAAATGGAAGAATTAGCACCAAAAGTCGAAAAATTAATGCAAGACATTCAAGAAAATATGTATCAAACTTGTCAAAAAAGAAAAGAAGAAAAAACCACAATAGCAAAAAATATGGAAGAATTAGAAAAAAACTTAAACGAAAACCAAGGCTATGTAAAAACAATGTGGTGTGGCTCACGTGAATGTGAAGACAAAGTAAAAGAAGTAACAGGAGCACCATCAAGATGTATGCCATTTGAACAAGAACATTTATCAGACACTTGTGTATGTTGTGGTAAAAAGGCAGATAAAATGATAGTATGGGGAAGACAATATTAGTCTTCTCTTTTTTCACGCAAAAAACACAAATAAAATATTTTTCTATAACAAATAATAGATAATATATGCATATACTAAATTTAGAAAGAGGTGTATGCTCTAAATGAAGCATTTAATGGATATGGGAAAATTTATAGATTACAAACAAGATCTAAAAATAGAAGATAAAACTTTTCAAAAACTTATGTTTTTATATTCAATAGCAATTAAAGAAATGGAAACAAAAATAGAAATTTTAAAAGATGAATTTAAAATATTGCATGATTATGAATTAATTAATCATGTAATTAGCAGAATAAAAGAACCTCAAAGCATTGTAAACAAAATGCAAAAAAGAAATTTAGAACTTACTTATCAAAATATGGTGGAAAACGTAAATGATATTGCAGGAATTAGAATAATATGTCCATTAAAAAAAGACGTATTTTCTGTTAAAGATGTGTTACAAAAAATGTCTAATATTCAGATTTTAAAAGAAAAAGATTATATAACATATCCGAAAAAAAGTGGATATTCTAGCTATCATTTAATTGTAGAAGTACCAATTAATTTGTCACAAATGGACATATATGTTAAAGTTGAAATTCAAATTAGAACAATGGCTATGGATTTTTGGGCAAGTCTAGAGCATAAAGCAAAGTATAAACCGATGCTAGGAGAAATTAGTCAAAAGGAGTCAAAAGAATGGGTAAATTGTGCAAAAATGATACATAAATTAGAAAATAAAATGTTACAATTATATTAATAAAAAGAAAATATAAGAAAAAAATATCAAATAAAGAAGGATTTATGTAAAATACGTCGAATAATATAATTACTTACGTTTTTTGAAAATTTTATAAAATAATAGAAAAAGAGAGTGGGGAAAAAATGCGTTATAGTGATGAAATCATAGAAGAAGTAAGACAATCAAACGATATTGTAGATATAATATCACAATATGTGCATTTAAAAAGAAGTGGCAGAAACTTTTTTGGATTATGCCCATTTCATAACGAAAAATCACCTTCTTTTTCAGTATCACCGGACAAGCAGATATTCCATTGCTTTGGCTGTGGGGCTGGAGGCAATGTATTTACATTTTTAACAAAAATAGAAGGCATCAACTTTGTAGAATCAGTACAAACATTAGCCCAAAGGTCTAATATAGTATTGCCAACTTTAGAAAATAGTGCAGATGCTGGTAAAGAACTGTTAAAATCAAAAGTATATAAAGTAAATGAATTTACAGCACAATTTTATCATCAAAATCTATACAAGCCAGAGTCTAAAATAGCACAAGAATATATAAAAAAACGAAAATTAACCAACGAAACTTTACAATCCTTTCAACTAGGCTTTTCGGGAAAATTTGATGAACTATATAAAGAACTAAAAAAACAAGGATTTGAAGAACAAGAAATACTAGAATCAGGCCTAGTTAATCGAAATGATAGAGGTCAATACATAGATAGGTATAGAAACAGACTCATGTTTCCGATTTGTGATGCAAGAGGCAAAGTAATAGCCTTTGGAGGGAGAGTATTAGATGATTCAAAACCAAAATATATAAATTCGCCAGAAAATGTTGTGTATAGTAAAGGAAGAAATTTATTTGGACTCAATGTAGCAAAAAAAGGGAATATCAAAGAAATATTAGTAGTAGAAGGATATATGGATGTCATATCCTTGCATCAAAGAGGAGTTACAAATGTAGTAGCACCACTAGGAACAGCATTAACACAACAACAAGGTTGGTTACTACGAAAAAATTCAGAAAAAATAATATTAAGTTTTGATTCAGACGATGCAGGTCTTACTGCAAAAATAAGAGCATTAGATATTTTACAAGGTATGGGGTGCGATATTAGAATTTTGCAAATGGATGGTGCAAAAGACCCAGATGAATACATTATAAAATATGGAAATGCTAGATTTAATAATCTAGTGGAAAAAGCACTTTCTGTAATTGAATTTAAAGTCAAAGTGTTAAAACAAAATTTAAATTTAGACAATGTAAATGACAAAATAAAATTTCTAAATGAAATTGCTAAATTAATATCTAAAGTAGACAATACCATAGAAAAAGAAGTATATATTGAAAAAATCGCAAAAGAATATCAAATATCCAAAGAAGCAATTTATGCAGAAGTCAGCAAGTTAACTCGTGCAAGTTTTAAAAGCGATAAAATTTTAGAAAAAGCAAAACCTGTAATAAACCATGCAAGAATGCAAGAAAATCAAGTACCAGCTAAAATAATGAAACGAGAAAATACAGTAATTGCAATATTATTAACAGGTGATGAAAGTATTTATCAAATTATCAAACAAAATATCAAGATAGAAGATTTTAAAAACGAAATTAATAAAAAAATTGTCCAAAAACTGTATGAAGAATTAGAAAAAGGAAATAGTAATATAAACAGCATAATTGATATGCTAGAAGAACAAGAACAAAATCACATAACAGAAATTATGGCAGATGATTATGAAATAGATGACATGGAAAAAGCAATAGACGATGTTATGCAAAGCTATGAAAGAGAAAAATTAAATAATCGTAAATTAGAAATATTACAATCACTATATGGGGATATAGAAGCTAGTCGCAAGGAAGAATTAGAAAAAGAATTAAGTGATATAATAATTCGATTAGCAAAAATAAAATAAGGGGATAGTTTGAAAGAAAAAATTCAAACGTTTAAATACCCTGAGAAGGGAAGGAAAGAAAAATGGCAAGCAAAAAAGAAGATGAAAAAAAAGAAACTAAAAAAACAACTAAAAAAGAAGATGTAAAAAAAGAAACCAAAAAAACAACTAAAAAAGAAGATGCAAAAAAAGAAACAAAAAAAACAACAAAAAAAGTAGATGAAAAAGAAAAGCAAAAAATAAAAGAAGAAATTAAGGAAAAAGCAAAAAAAGCTGAAGCAAAAAAAACTGAAACTAAACAATCTGAAACAAAAAAAGTAATTAACAACGAAGAAAATAAAGAAATTCAAGAGCAACCAGAAGAAAATTTAAAAGAAGAAAAAATGAATAGCATATTAAAAAAAGCAAAAGAAAAAGGAAAAATAACTTATGGCGATTTAGCATCTGAATTAGATGATGTAAACCCAGAGCAAATAGACCAAGTTTTTGATGCCTTTGAAGAATTAGGAGTCGATTTATTAGTAGACGATTTAGATGAAGAACCAGACATTGACGACTTAAAAGAAGTAGAAAATTTAAAATTAGATGAAATAACAGATACCAGTTATGAAGGTATAAATGTTGATGATCCTGTAAGAATGTATTTAAGAGAAATAGGAAGAATATCCCTTTTAACATTTGACCAAGAATTAGACTTAGCTAAAAAGGTTTTAAAAGGAGACGAAGAAGCTAAAAAACAATTAGCAGAATCCAATCTAAGATTAGTAGTAAGTATAGCAAAAAAATATTTAGGAAGAGGCATGTTATTCTTAGACTTGATACAAGAGGGAAACATGGGACTTATAAAAGCAGTAGAAAAATTTGACTATACAAAAGGTTTCAAATTTAGTACGTATGCAACATGGTGGATTAGACAAGCAATTACAAGAGCCATAGCAGACCAAGCAAGAACAATAAGAATTCCTGTACACATGGTAGAAACAATTAACAAACTAATTAGAACCTCAAGACACTTATTGCAACAATTAGGAAGAGAACCAACCCCAGAAGAGTTATCAGCCGAAATGGAAATGCCAATAGACAAAGTGATGGAAATACAAAAAATAGCACAAGACCCAGTATCTTTAGAAACACCAATAGGAGAAGAAGATGATAGCCATTTAGGTGACTTCATACAAGATGATGATAGCCCTGCACCACATGATGCAGCATCTTATACATTATTAAAAGAACAATTGCAAGAGGTAATGAGCACTCTAACTCCAAGAGAAGAAAAAGTTTTAAGATTAAGATTTGGATTAGAAGATGGAAAAGCAAGAACACTAGAAGAGGTAGGACGTGAATTCCAAGTAACACGTGAAAGAATTAGACAAATAGAAGCAAAGGCATTGAGAAAATTAAGACATCCTAGCAGAAGCAAAAAGTTGAGAGATTATATGAACTAATAAAGAAAAATAACGGAGGAAATAATGGAACAAATAAAAGATTTTTTAAATAGTGTTACAACAATAGAAATAGTAGATATACTAATAGCTATACGGAATTATTTTGTTTTTTAGAATTTTTAGCTCTGCTTTTTCATATATCATTATTAAGATGTTTAAGATAAGAGAGAAAAAAGCAAACAAAATAAAAGAAAGTGCTTTTTATAGGCCATTAAGAGTATTTTTTATAATATTGGGATTTTACTTAGCAGTTGTATTTTTAAAAGTTCCGTTGAACCTAAGTGGCGAAATAATGGATATTGCCTACAAAGCATTTATAATAATTAGTGTTATAGCATTTGCAAGAGGTTTAGCACAAAGCTTTACTGAAAAATCAGCATTATATCAAATTATAAAAGAAAAGATAAATCCTAGTGTAGAAGATTCAATGTTTGACTTTGTATTAAAAATTATTCGAGGAATTATCTATGTAATAGCAGGATTTATTGTAATAACAGTTTTAGGAATTAATTTAAATGGATTAGTAGCAGGATTAGGAATAGGTGGTGTTATAGTTACACTTGCTGCTCAGGACACAGCTAAAAATTTATTTGGAGGACTTGTGATTTTTTTAGATAAGCCTTTTGCAGTAGGAGATTGGGTGCAGTTAGAAACATTTGAAGGAATAGTAGAGGACATCACATTTAGAAGCACAAGAGTTAGAACTTTTGAAAATAGTTTAGTTAATATACCAAATGCAATTGTTTCAAATGCTTCAATTATCAATTGGAGTAAAATGGAAAAGAGAAGATATCGTACTAATTTGTGTATTGAATTAGATACTCCATTAGAAAAATTAGAGAATTTTAAAACTAGAGTAGAAAATATGTTACAAGAAAGAGAAGGAATATTTGATGACTCTATATTAGTAAAATTCGATAATATTACAGATAATGGGTTAAATGTACTAGTATCAAGCTATACAGATTCGGTTGATTATGCTAGCTATTTATCAGAAAGAGAAGACATAAATTATAGAATTATGAAAATATTACAAGAAGAAAAAATACAATTAGCTTATAATACAAATACAGTTCACCTTAAAAATTAATATAGTAAAATATATTGCGACTTCTTTTGAATGTAACTAAAAATTCACACAATAGACATAATTCATTATTATAATATAAATATAAAATGCATGCAAAGAGGTGGTATAGTTGAAAGAAAATTGTATTCTAATTGTTGATGATGAAGCAAGAATGAGAAAGTTAATAAAAGACTTTTTAATGGCAAAAGGTTATAATATTTTAGAAGCGGAGGATGGAGAAAAAGCACTTCAAGTTTTTGAAGAAAATGCAAATAAAATAGAATTAATTTTATTAGATGTTATGATGCCAAAATTAGACGGTTGGTCTGTACTTAGGCAAATTAGGCAAGAATCCAAAGTCCCAATAATAATGCTTACAGCAAGAGGCGAAGAACAAGACGAACTATTTGGTTTTGAACTAGGAGTTGACGAATATATATCAAAGCCATTTAGTCCTAAAATATTAGTAGCCAGAGTAGAAGCAATACTAAAAAGAACAACAAAAGATACAAGTCAAATAAAAGATTATGCAGGAATTGAAATTGACAAAGAAGGAAGATGCGTAAAAATAGATGGCAAAGCCATTGAACTTAGTCTAAGAGAATATGAACTTCTAATTTACTTAATAGAAAATGAAAATATTGCATTATCAAGAGATAAAATATTAAACAATGTTTGGAACTATGACTATTATGGAGACTCAAGAACAATTGATAGCCATATAAAAAAAATAAGACATAAATTAGGAAAAAAAGGAAAATACATCAAAACTATGAGAGGTGTTGGATATAAATTTGAAGTAAAATAAATATTAGCAAAAACGAAAGGAATGGATTAAGAAATGGAAAAAATAAAAAATGCATTCAAATCTGTAAGAGTTAAACTTTTTATGACATTATCCTTAGTTATTTTGCTAATAATTTTATTTCTTGTATTAGTAAATAACTTCGTTTTAGGACAATTTTATTTTTATAGCAAAACAAAAGCTTTAAAATCAGTTTATAAAATTGTAAATAACTATTACAATAATTACCAAGACACAGACTTAGAAGAACAATTAGAAAGAATAGCAATAAACAACAATTTTGATATATTAATTCGAAATGATGATAATGTTAATGTATATACATCGAATAAAGATTTTTTTTCTACACTTGGACAAATGAATGAAATGACAAGTAGATTTAATTTAAATCAAGGAGAAGTTATTGAAGAAGGAGAACACTTTACTATCAAAAGGATAAAAGATACTAAAAATGAAATTACATATATTTTATTATCAGCAGTTTTAGATAATAACTATTTACTATATATTAGAATACCAATTACTTCAATACAAGAAAGCGTAAAAATATCAAACAATTTTTTATATTTAATGGCAGGAATTGCTATTTTAATTGCAGCTGTTATTGTTTCTTATGTATCTAGAAAATTTGGAGATCCAATATCTGAACTAAGTGATATAGCAAAAAAAATATCTAATTTAGATTTTAGCCATAAATATCAAATAACAAATGCTGATGATGAAATTAATAATTTAGGAAAAAGCATAAATATAATGTCAGATAAGCTAGAAAAAACAGTAAAACAATTGCGAAATAGCAATATAGAACTAGAAAAAGATATAGAAGAAAAATCAAAAATAGATGAAATGCGAAAAAGCTTTATTTCTGATGTATCCCATGAATTAAAAACTCCAATTGCTTTAATACAAGGCTATAGTGAAGGTTTATTAGAAAATGTAAATACAGATGAAGAAAGCAGAAGGTTTTATGCAGAAGTAATATTAGATGAAACTAATAAAATGGATAGATTAGTAAAACAATTGCTAGAACTTATGAAACTAGAATATGGCAAAAGAGAATTTCACGACAAAGCATTTAATATTGTAGAATTAGAAAAAGAAGTTATTAGAAAATCAAAGGTTATGCTAGAGGAAAAAAATGCAGATATAAAATTCGATATGACAGAAGAAATTAATGTATTTGCAGATGACTTTTATATAGAACAGGTACTTACAAATTATATCACTAATGCTATAAAACACGTAGAAGAAGTAAATGGAGAAAATTATTTGCAAATAGAAAATGATGTTAATTTAGAAAAAAACAAAGTAAGAATAAGAGTATTTAATACAGGTGCTAACATTGAAGAAGAAAACATTACAAGAATTTGGAATAGATTTTATAAAGTGGATGAATCTAGAAATAGACAAGATGGAGGAACAGGTATAGGTTTGTCTTTTGTTAAAGCTATTATGAGTAATTATGGAAATGAATATGGTGTAATTAATAGGGAAAATGGAGTGGAATTTTACTTAGAATTAGATTTGGATATTTAAGAATATAAAGCAAAGGGAGTGATATTATAGGAAAAGTATTGTATAGTGATTTTTGTATTAATGTTTTTAGCTTTTTAATTTCTGTTGTTTTGTTTTTTATGTTTGAAAATTGTTTCCATTTTGATTTTACGATACAAAAAGAAGTAGTAAAAATAGAAATTACTACTTCATTTTAATTTCACTTCAAATTTGTTTAATTTGCAAAAATATAGAATATATACATTTTTATTCTGTTTATACTACACTTTATACTACACTTTATACTACACTTTATACTACACTTTATACTACACTTTATTCTATACTTTATTCTATACTTGGACAATTATTTTTTATAAATTCTTAATTGAATTTTTTCATAACTGCATTGATGTTAGAATTAAAAGCTAAGCTTTTTAACATTGCAATTTCAAATCTTGAATTTCCTTTTTAGATAAACCAGTAAACTTTTTAATATCTTCTATCTTCACATTATCTTTTAACATATTTTTAGCCACACTTAAAATACCCTGACTAATGCCTTGGTTTATTCCTTGTTTAATGCCCTGACTAATGCCCTGACTTATGCCTTGTTTAATGCCTTGACTAATACCTTGCTTTTTGCCTTGACTAATTCCCTGTTTTATACCCTCTTCATATTTTTCATCAAATGCATTGCATAATCTTTCAACCCATTTCAT
>CANQTZ010000017.1 GCA_947626865.1 uncultured Clostridia bacterium | reverse complement strand
TTTCTTTGTAATATTGATAATAATTTTTGATAGAAAAATATTCCATTAAATTCCTCCTTTATATTATATATTTGTTTTATTTATATAGCAATTTTTATTTTATAGTAAATTTACGATTATTCTTTAGTTTTTTTCTTGTTTTTTGCTTTTTTCTCTCTTTTTCTAAATTTTGGATTTTTTATGTACAGACTGTACTTTGAAAGTTAATTATTTTGATAAAAAATAATATGTTGTTATAATAGTACATTTTTTGGAAATGCTAATATTTTTCTAATTTTTATGTTACCTATATTGCATAATAATTTCCAAGTGCAAATTACTATCCAACTTTCAATTCTTGTTTTATTTTTTCCAAGTTCTCGCTATCTACTTCTGTTATTTTTATAATCATTTCATCACTCATATTCATTTTTAACATTTTGCTTACGATTTTTCGTTTTTCTTGTTTTTCTCCTATTTTTTCTGCTTTTTTCATTTTTGCTCTCTTTTCATCTATCAATTCTATATAAAGTTTTTCAAAATTTGTCATACTATCCTCTCCTTCTTCTAATATTTTTTGATATTGCTCTAATTCTTCTTTATTTAATTTTCTTTTTATATCATTAGAATGCATTAGCATTACTCGTATATATTTCTTTTCATCTTCTGTTAGTCCTCTTTCTTTTAATTCATTTATTGTTTGCCTTAATTTTTCCTTTGTTGATATTTTTTCGAATAGCATAGCTTTTGATATTGCACTTCTCTCTTCAATTAATTCTTTATTTGTATAATTATTAACATCTACGATATTATATCTAGGATATTCTTGTCTTTTTAAGCCATAATAGTCTTTTTGTATTTCACTAATTGTTAACGGTGCATTCCATTTTCTCTTTCCTGTATATAGAACAATTGGACAGATTAATGGATAACTTTCTGGTATTCCTTTTCCTTTGGTTACACTATTCATTAGCCCTACACAATATTCTAATATTCTCTCAGCCATTCTGTAATCGATTGTACTTTGATGTTCTATTATAAAAAATACATCTTCTTCTTTTATTTTGTATATTATATCTGCTTCTTTGCTAGTAAACGAGGATGTTATGAATCTTGCATTGTATCTTTCTATATCTGTTTCTTTTATTTCATTTTCTTTTTGGTTATATGGTAGATACTTTGTTACAAAATTTATAAATTCTTTTTTGTCATCTAATACTTCTCTAAATATTTTATCATGATATTGATGAGTTGCTTCAAGTTTATACGTTTCTGACACGTCTTTTAATGCACTAATTGTATTAGTTTCTTTGTAATATTGATAATAATTTTTGATAGAAAAATATTCCATTAAATTCCTCCTTTATATTATATATTTGTTTTATTTATATAGCAATTTTTATTTTATAGTAAATTTACGATTATTCTTTAGTTTTTTTCTTGTTTTTTGCTTTTTTCTCTCTTTTTCTAAATTTTGGATTTTTTATGTACAGACTGTACTTTGAAAGTTAATTATTTTGATAAAAAATAATATGTTGTTATAATAATACATTTTTGGGAAAATGTCAATAGTTTTTTTGTTTTTATGTTACCAGTAGTTAATAGATAATGGTTTCAAAGCGTGTGTGCCCTTGCAGTATAAGAATTTGAATGAAATGTCGAATGTGACTGGAGAAATTTTAGAAATTCTATGCAATTTTATGGAAATAGTTCACGTACTTAGAAAGGGTGTCATAAAATAAATTAGAATTTCTTAAATTTCGCAACAAACCGAGACATGTAATGAAAATCTTATACTGTAAGGGCACACACGCTTTGAAACCATTATACAGTAACTACCAGTAGCCATAAAATTATATGTATTATTTTATGGCTAACTGGGATATTTTATTGCTCCTTTACCTTGTTGCCTATCTTCCTTATTTCTCCTGTTGTCCCATCCATTTCAACCATATCTCCATTATTCAAGCTATCCATCAAACCTGTTATTCCCACAACAGCTGGAATTCCAAGTTCCCTTGAAACTATTGCAGAATGTGAAAGCAAACTCCCCCTTTCAACAAGAATTCCGCTTGCTGATGGAAATAGCATAATCCAACCTGGATCCGTATATTCTGCAACTAAAATTTCTCCTTGTTCTAACTTAGCATTAGCAGGATTTTGTATTATCCTAACCCTTCCTTGAATTTTTCCTGGAGAAGCTCCTATTCCCTTTAATTCTACTGTAGATTTTCTTATAATTTCGCTTGTATTTTCTTTTTTAAATGTATTTCCAACATTAACAGCTCCATAAGAATAAAATCTTTCATCTGGCAATTCATCATTATATTTTAAATATTGCTCTTTTCTAATTGCAATTAACTCTTTCAAATTATTCGTTGTAGATTTTCCATCAATATAAAATAATATTTCATCTACTTCTAAATAAAATATATCTCTTTTATCTTCTATAATGTTCATAGATGTTAATATAAAACCTATTCTTAAAAACAATTCTCTAACTTTTCCAAAAAGTAATGTTCTTTCAAATCTCAAGTTTTCTCTATTTTTTACAGTATATCTTGCTTGTTTTAACAAAAATAAAAACTTTGCTCTTTGAATTGGCTTAAACCTTAACTTTTCTTTTACTCTTTTTTCTGCTATTATTCTATTTTCTTTTTCATTTATTTCTTGCAACTTAGTATTCTTTATTCTTCTTGCAAATGTTGCAATTGATGTATATAAATTTGATGGATTATCTTTTAATGTTAATGTTTCTAATTTTAATTCTTGCAAACATCTATCTGAAAACTTATCTAAATATTCAGTTAGCATTTTATTAAAAACCTGATATTTAGGTAATTCTTTTTTTATATATAAATAATCTTCACTTTCCAATAGTTTTAATAATTCATCATCATCTTTTACTACTTTTGCCATTTCTTTAATCATTTTAGCTGGTTCACTACTTATTATTCCTCCTTCATTGCAAAGTAAATCATTATGTATTAAATCTCCTTCTTCTTTAAAAATCTTTTTACATTCTTGTTTTAATTTACCATAAAATATCATCGCTAAAAAGTCATTTACAAGTGGTGCATCCCATTTATGCAATAATTTCTTTTCTAGCTCATAATAGTAATCATGTAATTCATATAAATCCATATTGTCAATATCTTTATTTTCCAATGCATCATTTAATCTAATATAAAATTTTTCAGTCATTTTCCTAATATGCAAAAATCCTTTTACTAATCCTAATCCTGTACTCATCAACCCAATTTTATCTCTCCATGTTGACTGTGGTACTGGAAATAAATCTTCTGGTAAACTTTCTTTTACACCCATCATTTGTTCCATAAATTTTTTATTACTTCCCAATCCTGGAAACATAGAAAGCAGTCCATACCAACCATATAAATTATAGTAAACTCTGCCTTTTATTAATGCTAACATATTTTTAAACATTTGTGCATTCATTTCTATTTTTTCTTGTTTTACTTTAAAAATTTTGCATAATTCCATATATACATTTTCATATACCATTCTAATAAAAGAAAATGTTAAAGGAGTTGTAACTCCGCCATAACTTTCAACTATATTGCTATTGTCAAATACATTGATTTTTCCTTCTTTATTGTTTGTTAGTGTTGTTATTGGTCTTGATTGTAGTAAATATAATTTTTCTCCTTCGTAAGCCCATTCTATGTCTTGAAATCTTCCAAAATATTCGCTCGCTTTTTTTACTAATTCTTTTACTTGTATAATCTGCTCATCAGTTAATACTTGTTTTTCTTGTAATGATTTTTCTACTTCTTTTTGCACCACATTTCCATTTTCAAATATATGGCAATAATCTTTTTTTGCTATATTTTTTTCAATTTTCTCCCCTTTTATAGTGTAAGTATCTGCTGTTGCAATTCCATCTACTAATCCGCTTCCTAAACCAAATACTGCTGTTACAACAATTTCTTTTACATTTGAATTTACTGGATTTGCTCCAAAGGCTACCCCTGCATTTTGTGCTTTTACCATTTTTTGAATTATAACTGAAGGAATTGTTATTTGTGTTATATTATTTTGCTTTCTATATGTTTCAACTCTATCTGAAAATGCTGACATATAGACTTCTAACACTTTTTTTATAACATCCGCTTTTTTTACATATAAAAAAGTTTCAAATTGACCAGCAAAAGAATTTTGTGCTGAATCTTCATCACCTGCTGATGACCTAACAGCAAAATATTCATCTTTTGGAAATTCTTTTAACTTCTCTTCTATTTCTTGTTTTGCTTTTTCTAGTATACATTTATTTTCTTTATCAAATCCTTCATAAGATACTACAAACCAATCTGAAATATTATTAATTAATAGTCCCATTTTGGCAAGTGCTGTAGCCTTTCCACCCATTAAATGATAATTTTCACTTTTCTTTTCTAATATATATTCCATTTATTTCTTTCCCCTCATATAATTAATAATCCTATGCTAAAGTATGCCAGTAAAATGTAAATATTTGCTGAAAGTTCTACAAGTTTTGCTGTTTTTTTCGTTTTTTCTATTGCAAATAATACATTTATTAAAATTACTGCTATATAAATTCCAATTGTTAATGGCAAATATGCCTGTCCTAAAATGCTTGTTTGAATTATCATTAAAGCTGTTTCTAATAATGTCAATAATATCATTGCTTTTTTTATTCCTAATACTTTTGTATATGTTTTTACTCCTTCTTCTTCATCTTCTCTGCTTCTCACTTTTCTTGCAATTTCTACAATCCATGAAACAATATAAGATAAAATTAGGAGTTTTATTATATTAAATCCACCACTTTTGCACACAAATGTGGATAAATATAATACAAGTAGTGGCATTAAAAGTTCATCTAAAAATACTTCACACAATATATGCTTATCTAAGAAATTTTTTATAAAAAATCCTTTACTCATTATTGCAAAAAATACCCACATAATTAGCAATGCCAATATTCCTTTGGGATTGATGAAAAAAGTGATTGCTACTTGTAATATTGCACATATTATAAATACAACTTTTAATTCTTTTAAAGTAATTAGTCCTCTTGGAACTGGTCTATATGGTCTATATTTGCAATCTTCTTCATAGTCTTTAAATTCATCTATAATGCGCACCATAAAAAATTGTAAGAATGCAACAACAAACATTATAATAAGATTTACTACTTGATATTTTCCATATACAAATACAGCAAATGCAATTGCTAAAATATATATTCCATACATAACTACTGGAAATCTTTCTTTTTGATAAATATACCACTTTTTTATAAAATCCATCTTATACCCCTTTTACTCCATTCCTAAAATCCTTTGCAATTCTTTATAATCAACCTTTGTACTATGCCTTTTATCTACAGGAATCTTTTTAACATATTTTATTTCATCAATCTTTTCAAATTGTATTGCTTCTTTTATCTCTTTTGGAAAAATTTTATTATCTCTTTCTAAAACTAAAATAATTTTTTCTTTATACTTAAAAATTGCTGTTTTTCCTATATCAAATTTAGCATGCAAAGCTGCTTCAATATTGAAAAATGGTTCTTTTATTCTTCCTCTTAGCCATAATTTATTGTTTTCATCCAAAAAGCCTATATCTCCTGTTCTGTGATATTTCCTTTTTTCTACTGAAAACTTATTTTCTTTATCTCCTATACCCCCTACATATCCATCTAAAACATTTTTGCCACTAACTACAATCTCTCCTATTTGTGTTTGCAATTCTAAAAATTGTTTTTCTGTAATTGCTCCAATTTCTTTGATACCTGTTTTTATTATTTTGCAATCTTCTACTCCTATGATACTACCTGCTAAAATTCCGCTTCCATTTTTGGTTTTTTGCACTTCTTCTTGTGTCATATTATCTATGTCTAACATTGCTATTGGCTCTGCTTCTGTCGAGCCATATAGTGTTACTATTTTTGCATTTGGAAACACATTTTTTAAATTTTCTATAAAATCTAAAAATACTGCTCCACCACCTGTATAAATTTTGGTTATTTGCTCAATTTTTAGTTTTCTTTTTATACATTCTTTTAAAATCGTATTCAATAAGCCCGGTGCTGCCATTAATCTATTTATTTTGTTTTTTTCTATTTGCTCTATTAATTTTTTTGCATTTGAATTTCCCAAGTTAGAATAATTGCCATCTGCTATAACAGTAGTAATTCCTACATTAATATTTGATAATGTAAAAATTGGTATACTAGATAATTCTATATCATTTTTATCATATTTAATAGTTTCTTCTAAAATCTTTCCTTGATATGCTAAAAATTGATGTGTTCTTGCTACAATCTTTGGTATTCCTGTTGTACCACTTGTGTATGTCAAAATTCCTGTGAAATCTTCTTCAAGTTTCTCTACCTCTAACTCTAATGATAAATCATTTAATTTATCAATTACATTTGCATTTATTTTGCATTTTAAATTTCTTAAATTTTTATTGATGTTAGCATATAATGTGTATTTTGTAATTCCAATTAAAGCATCTATTTGCTTAAATTCATTTTTCTTTATTCCATTTTTGATAAAACCTGCATCCATAAAACAAGGAATTGCTCCAATTGACCATATAGAAAGTAATGTTATATATAATTTTTCTGACATAGGAACTAATACTAATATTTTATTTCCTTTTTTTATTCCTCTATCTTGTAAATACTTTTTAAAATTTGCTACTTTTTTATATAATTGTTTATATGTAGTTTTTCTATGTTTTTGAATTAAACAAATTTTTTCAGGCATATTTTCATAATTTTCTAATAATTTACCTGCTAGATTCATTTTTATATTTCCTTTCCATAGATTGCATATTCTCTTATTATTTCTGTTTTATTTCTTTTTGCCATTTTTTGAGATGTATTGTCACTATACATAAATGCAAATATCCATTTTTTGAAGTTTTTGTTTTTTGCATTTTTTGCGATGGTACTCAAAAGTACATTTCCAATTGCTAAATTTTGATATTCAGGAAGTACTGCTACTGTTTTTACTATAAGTGTTTCTAATTGCTTTCCTTCTTTTATTTCATTAAAATTAGGAATAGCAAATATGAAACCTATTTCCTTTTTTTCTTTTTCTGCAATTAAAATAAATTCTTCATCTATTTTACTTATATATTGTTCATATTGCTTAATAAAATCATTTTTTTCAATTGGTGTGTAAAATGGATTTCTTCCAAAACTTTTTATAGAAATATTATAAATTTTTTCTAATTCTTCTTGATATTTTTCCTTTTTAAATGGTCTAATTGTAATATCTTTTTCTTTTAAATCGTTTTTTACTTTTTCTAATACTTCAGATTGATATGCATTTTCAATTAATCCTTTTGTGGATGTATATGTGTATAACTCTTTAAATCCGGCCTTTTTTAAAATTTCATTGTGCTCTATTGGATTTACATTTTCTAATAAAAATAATGATTCTCCATTTGTGTATTTTATAGTTCTATATTTTTTCCATGTATTTCCGTTCATTGGTGCTACAATTAATGATATGTTTTGTTGTTTTAAAATTTCTTCGCATTTTTTTAGTATTTCTATACCACTTTTCTCATCCTGACAAACAAATTCTCCTATGCATCCAATGTTTTTATTATTTACTTTTGGGGTATTTTCAAAATAGCATGTTGCCATTGCAAGTTCTTTTTCTTCTTCTATTAATACTATTTGTATATTTTTTTCTTGGTTTATTATTTTTAATTCCATTGAACCCTTTCCCTTCTTCTTTTATTTTCAAATTATAGTGATTGCAAATACTGTATTCCACTAACTATTGTAGTTGCAATTAACACTATTTTTGTGTGCATATATCCATTATCTATATTTATTTTTTCATCTTTTATTTCTTTCTTTTTTATATAAATTGCTATAGCACTTGAAATAATTGCTATAATCATTACAAATAACATGCTTAAACTTATCCATTCTTGAAATATTATTCTTTGTATTATTAAACTTGGTATAAAAATAAATCCTATTCCTTTACCTATTGCTATCAATACGCTATCTATTTCAGATAATTTGATATAGTATTTTAATCTAATGAAAGTGTTTATTACTAAATGCATGCTATAACAAGTTGCATAAATCATAAAAAATTCTTTTTTCAATCCTGTTATCGCTACTATTCCACATATTGCTGTTCCTATACAAATATTGGTTTCTATAATTCTAGCATCATATAAATTATTTTTTTCGTTTTCTCTCATTTTTGGAAATCTCATAACTGTTAGAAATAGTATTAATGGTGGTATTATCGCATATATTTCATATAGTGTTATTGTTAGATATCCTATTACTAAGGTTTCTACTAATGCTAGTTTGCTCCAAGCCTTTACTCTATTTGCTAGAGTTACTAATATGAATATAACTCCCAAAATAATTAAATTTGTTCTTAATTGTTCAACTCCTAGTTGTATATGTGTTACTAAAAAAGCATAGCTAGTAAGTGGAATTAATAAGTTGTCATTTCCTGTATGTGAAATCATTTCTATCATTGCAACATTAAATCCTACTATTGTTGCAATTATTAATGTTTCTTCTCTTCCTACTTGTGTAAATAATAATAGTGGTACTAGTGTTGCCATAAATGCTACCATGAAAAACATGAAACTACCTTCTAAGCTTTTTGCATCTTCGTTTTGCTGTGATAAATTTTTCTTAGCATAGTTTTTACCTATCAAGGCTGCCATACTGTCTGCAAATGTTAATATTAAAATTGGAATACTATATAAGATTTTATCTCCTTTTGATAAATAAAAAATTAGAAATATGGATATAACAAAGAATATCTCTCCCATAGATTCTCTTTTGACTCCATATAAGACTGTTCCTATTGTTTGTTTTAATTTTGTGTTTTTTAAAAAATACAGTATTAAGATTGCGATAATTCCTAATATTGCAACTGATATACTAGAATTAAATATGTAAGGAAATGTTAGCATAGTAAGTCCCATAGTTATGTGGAATAATTTTCTTTTTGTTTCTGCATTTAATTTGACCTTTTTTTCAAATAGTTTTATTGCTATTAATGCTATAAATAATATTACAATTACAAATAGCATACTCTTCCATTCTATAACCATTTTTCACTTCAGTCCTTTCTTCTTTTGAATATTTCTAAATTATTTCTTCTATTATAAAGTTGCTATAGAAAAATGCTTTGTCTTGTTTTAATAAATCTTGTGATTCTTGTTCTTTATACTCTAAATTATCAAAATATTTTGATGCTCTTTTGTCTGCTAACATATTCCAATAAGCAATTCTTGTACCTGAAGATGATTTAGTAAAAATTTTTTCAAATATTTTGCACATTTGACTGTCATCCATATACTCAAAAATGTCACTTAAATTATATTTGCTTATATAATCTACCTCATCTCTTTCGATGAATGTTTCTACTGATTCTGATAATAATATTAGTTTGTCTATATTGTTTTTTATGGTTTGAAAATTTTCTTTTCTATAAGCTACTGGCAATACCTGATCATACTTTCCATTGATTATATAGTGCAAATATGAATTTTTTGATGTGTCTA
This sequence comes from uncultured Clostridia bacterium, assembly GCA_947626865.1. GTDB lineage: Bacteria > Bacillota > Clostridia > TANB77 > CAG-508 > CAG-269. Next base: position 14,905 of record CANQTZ010000017.1, on the reverse strand, counting down.
GCTCTGTTATTGCATATTTTGTTCTTTCTAAAATGTGCTGAGCTACATTTACATTTACATATCTAAAAAATGCTTTATCTCTACCTAATTTTCCCATTACTGTTTTTGAAAAGAAAACTCGAAATAATAATTTCCACCTTAGATTATTCCATTTTGTATCATAAAATTCTATTCTTTCTTCCTTTGTTTTTGGTTGTAATAATTGTTGTATTGTTTTTTTATTATGTATTAATGGTAAAACCTTTTGACCAAATATATTAAAGTATTTTTCAAACTTCCCTGTGTTGATAATTCCTTGCTCTATTAGTTCTATTTGTTCATCAAAATATTTTTGTGTATTTTCTTTTAAATTACTTTTTATTTTTTCATATAGTTGTTTTCGTTTATCACTTTCAAAAACGCCTATTAATTCCATACATTCGTTATAGTCTAAATATTTATAAGATATTTTTTTTAGTTCTGTACATGCCATTTGATTTGCATTTAAATCTATTGCATATATTTTGTTTGGATTTTTTATTAGCATACTTATTGCATTCTCTCCTGCTGATGCTATAGATAATATGTTGTCATTTTCTTGTATTTGCAAGGCTTTTATTAGTATTTCTGCATCTTCCCAAACTTGTGCATATCTAATCAAGTCAAATTTTGCATAGTTTTCTACTTCACTTTTTACTAACTCTTTTGTACTCATTTTTAACTCCCTAATATATTTTTTAAATTCTATTTTCATTATAGTACAAAAGAACAAAAAATTCAACAAAATTTTTAACCATAACCTGTCCCAAAAAGCACATTGATGTATCGTTGGTGCCTGTCCCAAATGATACATCAGTATACGTAAAAATTTCTTGCCTAATTTCTTCTTATATGTTATAATACTTCTGGAGGTACTAGTATGAGTAAGAAAAAACGTAATATTATGAATAATAATTCAATGTCTGATGAAATTCAAGAGTTAAAAAATTTATTTAAACAAGCCATTGATGATATGTCTGATGAAGAATTTATGTGTTTGATGTGTGACTTTTTAGTTGATTGTTATGACTTTGAAGATGATGATTGGTTAGATGATGAAGACCTTGATGATGATTGGGATGATGATATTGACTTACTTGCTGATGAAGATGATGACGATTGGATTCTTGACGAAGATTTTGATGATGATATTTATTCTCTTGATGTAGACTGTGACGATGATGACTGTGATGATGATATTTTACCTTTTTAAATTTAAATAAAAATATTTTTTGAAAAAAATTGTTAGGAGATGAATATATGAAAAACAATATTGATGTTTCTATAATTATGGGAAGTGATTCAGACTTACCTATTATGAAAGATTGTGCTAAATTTTTAGATAAAATGGGAATTTCTTATGAAATAAAAATTCTTTCTGTTCACCGTACTCCAGAAAAAGCAACAGAATATGCAAATAATTTAAAAGAGAATAATGTAAAAGTAATAATTGCTGGTGCTGGTGGTGCTGCTCACCTTCCTGGTGTATTTGCCGCTATGGTTCCAACCGTTCCAGTAATTGGAGTTCCAATTCATACTAAAACTTTAGGGGGCGTTGATTCTTTATATTCTATTGTTCAAATGCCTTCTGGTATTCCTGTTGCAACTGTTGCAATTAATGGTGCTAAAAATGCTGCTATTTTGGCAACATCTATTTTAGCCGTCGGAAATGATGAAATAAAAAATAAATTAGCTGATTTTAAAAACTCTTTAAAAGATGCTGTTTCTAACAAAGATGAAAAGTTGCAACAAGTTGGACTTGATAATTATTTAGCTGATATGAAAGGTGGTATTTAAATGAAAAAAGTAAGTAGTGGTAAAGTTCGTGAGATTTATGAAGTCGATGATGATAAACTTTTACTTGTTGTATCTGATAGAATTTCTGCATTTGATTATATTTTGCCAAGTCTTATTCCTGATAAAGGCAAAATTTTAAATCAAATTTCAGAATTTTGGTTTGATTTTATTAAAGATATTATTCCAAACCATATTATTTCTACAAATATTAATGATTTTCCTTCTGAGTTTCAGACACCTGAATTTGAAGGAAGAAGTATGTTAGTTAAAAAATTAAAAATGATACCAGTAGAATGTATTGTTAGAGGATATATTACAGGCTCTGGATGGAAAAGCTATCAAAATGATGGTACTGTTTGTTCTATCACTTTGCCTAAAGGATTGCAAGAATCTCAAAAATTACCTGAACCTATCTTTACTCCAACTACAAAAGCTTCTGAAGGACATGACGAAAATATTTCTTTTGAGGAAGTTTGTAAATTAATTGGAAATGATTTAGCAGAAAAATTACGCGAAAAAACAATTGAGATTTATAAAAAATGTGCTGATTATGCTTTGAGCAAAGGTGTAATTATTGCTGATACTAAATTTGAATTTGGCTTAGATGAAAATGGTAATTTAGTGATTGGTGATGAAGTTCTAACTCCAGATTCTAGTAGATTTTGGCCTGCTTCTGATTACCAAGTTGGAATGAGTCAAAAAAGTTTTGATAAACAATATATTCGTGATTGGATTAAGTCTACTGGTTATGATCCAGAAAGTAAAACTCCAATTCCAGATGATGTGCTTCAAGTAACTTCTGATAAATATAAAAAGGCTTATGAATTGATTACTCGGAAAGGTTTTTAAATAATTTTAAAAGAGAGTTTTTGCAACTTACTGCATTTAAACTCTCTTTTTAATTTTTATAAATTTCTATTATTATATATAAAATCAACAATATTTACATGATTAATACCATCTCTTTTTTGAAGTAACATATCCATTGTAAACAAATATCTTGGATATAATTCTTTAATCATATAAAATGGTCTATATTCCCTTTCTTCTGTTTCTTTATTACTAATATCTTTAGAAACTTGAATATAATAGTAATCATCATAATTAGCTCTTGCAATAAAATCACATTCTAATTTTCCAATATATCCAACTGAAAGCTTGTAATTTTTACTTTTTAAATATGAATATATTACATTTTCCAAAACTGGTCCATAATTTATTCTATTGTCTGTATTTTGAGAATAGTATATACTTAAATCTGCTAAATAGTATTTTTTTTCACCTTTTAATACTGATTTTGATTTAATGTCAAATAAATCACATGAATATATTATTTGGGCTTTTTCTAAAATATCTAAATATCTTTTTATTGTTCGTCTATCAACATTCATTTTGGCTTCTTTTTTTAAATAATTATATATATTATTAATAGAAATGATTGCCCCAAAGTTGTTAATTACAAATTTTTCTATTCTTTCAAGTAATGCTTTGTCATTAATTCTATTATTTGTTTTTATGTCTTTTTCAAAAATTTGATTTATAACATTTGAGGTATATATTATTTTTTCTTCATAATTATCATAATATAAAGATTTTGGAAATCCTCCATTTCTGATATATTCTTCAAATTCCAAATAAATATTATTATTAACGGTTTTATTTAAAAATTTTTTCATATCTACATATTCATAAAATGATAGTGTCATCATTTCTATTTCAACATATCTTCCTGTTAATTTGGTTACTAATTCACCACTTAAAAGATATGAATTAGATCCTGTAATAAAAATTGAAATATTCCCTTCTTCTCTATATGCATTAATTAAAGTTTCAAATCCCTCGACATTTTGAATTTCGTCTATAAATAGATACTTAAATTCATCATCTATAATTTTTTCATCTATAATCTTTTCTAATTGATCTGAACTATTTATGTTTTTATATTCTTTTTTATCTAATTCTATATAAATAATATCTTTTTCTTGTACACCATTTTCTAATAATTCTTGAATAATTGATTTTAGTAAATATGATTTTCCACATCTTCTAATCCCTGTTATAACTTTTATCATATCATCTTTATAAAATGCTCTTATTTTTTTCAAATAATCTTCTCTTTTATATATTCTTTCCATATTATCACCATATTAATATTATTATATTTTGCTACAAAAGTCAACCTTCCCGACCACTTTTAATAGTAAATATATCAAAAATGGTCGGGAAGCCCTTATAATATTTATTTTTTAACAAATTTGTTCATTCTTTCTTTTTCTTTTGTAGCTAATTCTTTCAACCATTCCGCTAAACTTGTATTATCATTGGTTCTCAAAAATTCAAAGTACTTTACTCTATCTTCTTTTGCTATTACAACAGGAGGTAAATTATTTTTTAATAACTCATAATTTAAAAGCAATCTCCCTGTCCTACCATTCCCATCTTCAAAAGGATGTATTTTTTCAAATTCAATATGATATTTAGCAATTTTTGCAAATACATCTTGTTCATCATGATTATAATTATATATATAATACATCATCCAATTTGGTACTTTTTCAGGTTCAGGTGGAATATACTCTACTGTTCTATATCCTTTGGTATCTTTAATATCTCTATTTATAGTCTCATTTATTTTTTTTATAAATCTTTCATCAAATTCTTCTTTGTTTTGTAAATTCTTAAAAACTAATTCTAAGGCTTTTTTATGGTTTATAGCCTCATATATTTCTCTCGGTTCTTTTCCTTCGATTTTAAAGGTATTATCATTATATAGAATTGCATAAGTTTCAGCATAAGTAAGTGTACTTCCTTCAATTGCATTTGAATGATATGTGCTTCTTGTTATTAAGTCTTCTAAATATTCTTTGTTATTCAATATAAATTCTAAAATAATCATAATTTTCTCCTATCTCTTTAATTTTGAAAAGACGTTCCGATTAACTCTAAAATTGTAATTTTTCAAATCGATCCTTGTTCATTTCTTTTGGCACTTCAATTGGATATTTTCCTGTAAAGCAACCATAACAAAAATCATCTACTTTACACTCTTTAGTTATTTCTTTTAAGCTATCTAAACTTAAATATTCCAAAGAATCTGCTCCAATTTCTTGTCTAATTTCTTCCACAGTTTTGCCATTTGCAATTAAATTTTCTTTTTTATCTACATCAGTTCCAAAATAGCAAACATCTATAAAAGCTGGCGAAGCTATTCTAATGTGAACTTCTTTTGCTCCTGCTTCTTTTAATGTTTTGATAATTCTAGTTAATGTGTTGCCCCTTACAATTGAATCATCTACCAAAACGATTTTTTTATCTTTTACTGTCTGGCGTAATGGATTTAGCTTTAAAGTTACTAACTTTTTCCTTTTGCTTTGTGAATTTTGGATAAATGTTCTTCCAATATATTTGCTTTTTACAAATACAATGTCATACGGAATTTTGGATTCTTTTGAATACCCTAATGCAGCATCATTTCCAGAATCTGGCACGCTTGCTACAATGTCTGCATCTACTGGCATTTGTCTTGCTAAGCAACGTCCTGCATTTTCACGAAAAATATGTACATTAATTCCATCAATAGTAGAATCTGGTCTTGCAAAATAGATATATTCAAATACACACATTCCCTTTTGCTCATTTGGCATAAATTTATCACTTGTTACCTCATTATTTGTAACTGTTACTACTTCACCTGGTTCAATGTCACGCTCGAATGTTCCTCCCATAATGTCTAATGCACAGCTTTCTGAAGAAAATACAATGTTATCTCCTATACGTCCCATACAAAGAGGTCTAAAACCTTGTGGATCTCTAACAGCCATCATTTTTTGTGGTGACATTACTAATAATGAATATGCTCCTTTTATAATTTTCATTGTGTTTTTTACTGCTTGTTCAATTGAACCGGTTTTTAATCTTTCTCTTACAATTACATGGCATATAATTTCTGTATCACTTGTGGTTGTGAAGATTGCTCCTTGTTCTTCTAAATCTCTTTTTAGTTCTACTGCATTTGTTAAATTTCCGTTATGTACAATTGCTAAATTTCCTTTTTTATGCCTTACTACCATTGGTTGAGCATTTTCCTTTTTGGCATCTCCTGTTGTTGAATAACGCACATGGCCTATTCCCATTTTTCCTTGTGGCATTGATCTTTGAACTTCTTTTGTAAATACTTCTGAAACTAAGCCAATATCTTTATGAAAATGAATAATTCCATCTTCATTAATCGCTACCCCACAACTTTCTTCCCCTCTGTGTTGCAAAGCAGATAGTCCTATGCAAATTTGTCCTATTATATCTTCTTTTGATTCTTTAGAATAAATTCCAAAAATGCCACATTCTTCTTTTAATTTTTTAAACATCTTATTTCCCTTTCTTTCCTAATTAATTGACTTTGTGTCTATTTCGTGCTAAAATTTTATGTGTTAAAATAATTATGGAGGTGCTATTTTATGTATCATTTAGTTATTTTTGCTTCTGGTAATGGCTCTACATTGCAATCTATAATTGATAGTATTGATAGCCATAAATTAGAAGCTCAAATTGATTTAGTTGTTTCTGACAATAGCGATGCCTATTGCCTAGAAAGAGCCAAAGCCAATAACCTTGAAACTTATATTATTCAAAATACAGATTTTAATAAAATAGATTTAGAATTATCTAATGTTCTTAGTAAATATTCAATTAACTTGATTGTACTAGCTGGTTTCTTGAAAATGATTGGTCCGAAACTTCTTGAAAGTTATACTATTATTAATACTCATCCTTCCTTATTGCCTAAATTTGGTGGAAAAGGAATGCATGGTATGCATGTTCATCAGGCAGTAATTGATGCTAAAGAACATTATAGTGGTGCAACCATTCATTTTGTAAATAGTGAATATGATAAAGGTAATATCATAAGCCAAACAACTGTTGAAGTTTTGCCTACTGATACGGCTGAAACTTTATCTTGTAAAGTGCAATCTGCTGAAAAGATTCAGTTAATTGAAGTTTTACAACGTTTTACTCGTGGAGAAATTTAATGTTCATAAATTTCTCCTATATCTTTTCTATAATCTAATTTTGTATCAATATTATTTTCCATAGCATTATATGCTTTTTGTTTTGCTTCTTCTAAAGTATTTCCATTTGTATGAATAGCAAATAATCTTGATGTTCCAACTGAAGTATATAAATTGTCTTTTACTGGTTTTGTGCTAGCAAAATATATTTTTGCTCCTTTTTCTTTTATGCTTTTTGTATCTAGAGTAAATTGGCATGGCTCAGCTTTTTGGATAGCATAGTCTTTGCTTACTACATATACTGTAAAGGTGTAATTTTTCTTAAATTTGCAATTGCTCTGTGATAACTTTTGCTCCCAAATATTTTCCATTACTTCTGTAAATGGTGTTTCAAATAGGTTTAATACATTGATTGCTTCTGGGTCTCCAAATCTTGCATTAAATTCAATGAATTTTATGCCTTGTTTACATTTGAAAAATCCTCCATAGATAACTCCTGTAAATTCTAAGCTATCACGATTTACATATTGAATGGTGTCTTGTATTAATTTACTGCACTTATCTATGTCTTCTTGCTCTAGAAATGGTAATAAACCATTTTTAAAGCTAAGGCATCCCATTCCTCCAGTTCCTGGTCCTTTATCTTCATCAAAACGATATGGATAATCAAATGTTGTTGGTGTTACTACAATATTTTTTCCATCTGTTAGTGCCATTACAGTAAATTCTCTACCTTCTACTTTGTCTTGAACAATTACTTTGTTGTCTTGTTCTAAACATTCCTTTGCATAGTCAAAACCTTCTTGCTTTCCTTTAAAATGGATTCCTCCTACTTTAACACCTTTTCCTCCTGTTAAGCCTTCTGGCTTTATAACAAAACTATCATCTTCATACTGTTTCATTACTTCTTCTAGTTCTTCTAGTGTTGTAATACTTTGATTTTTAATTATCATTTCTGGTGCTAGTTTTTTCACAATATCTAATGCATAGGTTTTACTCCATTCAAGTTTTGCACCTTTAGAAGTTGGTCCAAAAGTTTTTAATCCAAGAGTTTTTGCTAAATCAATTGATCCTTCTTGCAATAGATTGTCTTGGCTTACAACCATTGCTTCTATTCCTTCTTCTTGTACAAATTTTTTAACCAATTCTTTGTCAAATGGGTCTCCTATTAAATATTTTCCTCCTGACTTTTCTACTTCTTCTGCAATAGATGGATTGCAATATGGCATAATTGCATATAATTCAAAACCTTTTCCAATTTGTTCTGCTAGTACCGCTTCGCGTCCACCATTTCCTAATAATAAGCATTTTTTCATTTAATTTTCCTCTCCTTTTATACATTTACTTCAACATCCATATCTTTTATTAGCCCTTTATATTTTTCTAAAACGGGTTCTACTGTTTCTTCAATAAAATCCACTACTTGTGCTGAAGCTCTACCACATAAATGACTTGGATTTAAAGCTTGCATGATTTCATCTTCGGTTAGTCCAAATGTTTTATCATTTGCAATTCTTTGAACTAAATCATTTGGCTTTCCTAATTCTTTAACTTGTTTTCCTGCTTCCATTGAGTAAACTCTGATTTTTTCATGTAATTCTTGCCTGTCTCCACCTTTTAATACAGCATTCATCAAAATTTCTTCAGTTGCCATAAAGGTAAGTTCTTGCATCATATTTGTTTTTATTACATTTTCATATACTACAATATTTTTTGAAATGTTAGCATATAATATCAAAATAGCATCTACAGCTAAAAAGCTTTCTGGTACACAAATTCTTTTATTAGCAGAATCATCCAAAGTTCTTTCTAGCCATTGAGTAGCAGAAGTTATGCTTGGGTCTAAACTTAATGTTATAACATGTCTTGCTAAAGAATTAATCCTTTCACTTCTCATTGGATTTCTTTTATATGCCATAGCAGAAGATCCAATTTGTCCTTTTTCAAAAGGTTCTTCTAATTCTTTTTCATGTTGTAATAATCTCATATCATTAGCAAATTTTGAACAACTTTGTGCAATTTGAGATAATAAATTTAATACTCTTGTATCTTGTTTTCTAGTATAAGTTTGTCCGAGATACGTTGTAAACTTTTTCAAATCCCATTTTTTCAGCAATTTTGCTATCTATTTGTTTTACTTTTTCTTCATCTTTAAATAATTTCATAAAACTTTCTTGTGTTCCTGTTGTCCCTTTACATCCCAACAATTTTATATGTGATTCTACAAATTCTAGTTCTTCTAAATCTTCTAATAAGTCTTGCATCCATAATGTTGCCCTCTTTCCAACTGTAGTTAATTGGGCTGGTTGGAAATGTGTATATCCCAAGCATGTAATATCTTTATTGTCCATTGCAAATTTTTTCAAGTTTGTGATAACTAATATTAGTTTTTGTTTAATTAGTTTCAAAGCTTGTGACATTATAATAGCATCTGTATTGTCTGTTACATAACAAGAAGTTGCTCCTAAATGAATAATCGGCTTTGCATTTGGACATTTTAATCCAAATTCATAAACATGTGCCATAACGTCATGGCGACATTCTTTTTCTCGTTTACTTACAATATCATAATCAATATTGTTTATATTTTGTTTCATTTCTTTAATTTGTTCTTCCGTAATATCAATTCCTAATTCTTTTTCTGTTTCAGCAAGTGCTACCCATAATTTCCTCCATGTTGAATATTTACTATCATTTGACCATAACTGATTCATTTCTTCACTTGCATATCTTCCTGAAAGTGGCGTTACATATCTATTATTTTCCATGCTTTATCTCCTTTTATATTTATTGTTACTGTCAGCCCTTTATTAATATATATTAATTTGAAAGACCGCGTAAGCGACCAAATGAACGCAGTGAATGCGATTGGAGCAACTTACATTTCTTACTTTTTTATTATGGAAGTTGCGACACACAAGGTATAAAAATTAATATATATTAATAAAGGGCTGACAGGTAAGTATTTATTATAAAATATTATCTATAATAATTCACTCCTGATTCAAATATTTTCTGATCTTTTCTACCTGGTATGTTCTTAATAATATCTCTATAACACCTTTCAGAATGTCCCATTTTTCCCAAGATTCTACCATCTGGGCTTGTTATTCCCTCTATGCTATCAACTGAGCCATTTGGATTATAGTTAATATCATAAGTTGCATTTCCTTGTAAATCTACATATTGTGTTGCAATTTGACCATTTTCGATTAGCTGTTTTTCTAGTTCTTCTGATACAATAAATCTTCCTTCTCCATGTGAAATTGGAATGGTAAATTCTTCTCCTAGTTCTACTTGGCTAAACCATGGTGACATTTTAGATACTACTTTTGTTTGTACCATTTTAGATTGATGTCTAGCAATTGTATTAAATGTTAATGTTGGCATTGTATCATCCATTTCTTTAATTTCTCCATAAGGTAATAACCCTAGTTTTACTAGTGCTTGGAAACCATTGCAAATTCCTAGCATTAGCCCATCTTGTTCATATAAATGTTTATGTATTAAATCTTTTAATTTTGGATTTCTAAATACAGTTGCTATGAATTTTCCAGAACCATCTGGTTCATCACCACTACTAAATCCTCCTGGTATCATTATAATTTGTGCTTTTTCTATTTCTTTTGCAAATAAGTCAATAGATTCTTGTATGTTTTCTGGTCTTAAATTTTTAAATACTACTGTGCTTGTAATTCCACCCACATCTTCAAATGCTTTTGCTACATCATATTCACAATTTGTACCTGGAAAAACTGGTATGAATACTCTAGGTTTAGTAATTGGCAATTTACGAGTAATCGTGCATGTTTTGTTACTACTAATATTTTTAGCTTGCTTGTTTTCTTCTTTTACTTTTGTTGGGAATACTTTTTCTAATGGTTCTTCCCAAATTTTAATTAATTCATCTATTTTTAATGTAACTTCTTGATTTACAATAATTTTTTCTTCCTCTATGGTAGTTCCTAAAACTTGTAATTTTGGCTCTTTTACTTCTTCTTTTAGTTCTATTATAAATGAGCCATAATATGGGAAGAAAAGATTATTTTCTATATTTTCAAATTTAAATCCTATTTTGTTTCCCATACATGATTTAGTAATTGCATCTGCAATTCCACCATTTGTAATTGTGTTTACTGATAATACTTTTTCTTGTTCTATTAATTGATGGATTATTTCATAATTTTCTTTTAAATCTTCCATGTCTAATATATTTTCTGGTCCCATTTTTGTTTGTAATAACATTACTTTTGAGCCTGTAGTTTTGAATTCATTTGATACTACTTTATTAGTATTTGTTTCTCCAATGCAGAATGATACAAGTGTTGGTGGTACATCTAATTCATTATAAGAGCCTGACATACTGTCTTTTCCACCAATTGCTGCAATTTTTAGTTCTTTTTGCACATAATAAGCTCCAAGTAATGCAGAAAATGGTTTGCCCCAACGTGTAGGTTCGTTTCTTAGTTTTTCAAAATATTCTTGCAAGGTTAAGTATGCTTTTTTATAATCTCCACCTAAAGCTACATATTTAGAAACTGATTCTATAATTGCATAAACTGCTCCATGGAATGGGCTCCAGCTTGCTAAATATGGATTATATCCATAAGTCATAATGGTTCCGCTATCGGTATATCCTTTTAAAGTAGGGATTCTTGCTACCATTCCCAAAGCTTTCGTTAATTGATATTTTCCACCATAAGGCATAATAACTGTTCCTGCACCTATCGTGCTATCAAAGCGTTCTACTAATCCCTTTTGTGAACAGCAATTTAGGCTTGATATGGTTTGTTCCCATTTTGCTTTTATATCTTCTACTTTTTCTTGTTTAAAATAACAATTTTGTTCATTTGGTTTTGTAACTTGCACTTTTGCATTTTTTACATCTCCATTGGTATCTAAAAATTCTCTTGCAATATCTACAAACAAATTTCCTCTCCAATACATTTTAATTCTTGCTTCTTCTACCACTTCAGCAACAACTGTTGCTTGTATGTTTTCTTTTTCAGCAAAATTAATTAGTTTTTCTACATCTTCTTTTGCTACTACTACTGCCATTCTTTCTTGTGATTCTGAAATTGCAAGTTCTGTTCCATCTAATCCTTCGTATTTCTTTGGAACTTTGTCTAAATCAATTACTAAACCATCTGCTAATTCACCAATTGCAACAGAAACTCCTCCTGCTCCAAAGTCATTACATCTTTTGATTAATTTAGTTACTTCTGAGTTTCTAAATAATCTTTGTATTTTTCTTTCTTCTGGTGCATTTCCTTTTTGCACTTCTGCCCCACAAGTTGTTAAAGAATTACTTGTATGTGCTTTAGAAGAACCTGTTGCTCCTCCACATCCATCACGTCCTGTTTTTCCTCCTAATAAAATAACTTTATCACTTGGAATTGGTCTTTTACGTACTACATTTTCTTTTGGTGCAGCTCCGACTAATGCTCCTATTTCTAGGCGTTTAGCAACATATCCATCGTGGTAAATTTCTGTAACTTGTCCGAGTGGCAAGTCCTATTTGATTTCCATAAGAGCTATATCCTCTTGCCGCTTCGTTTGTTAATTTTCGTTGTGGTAATTTATTAGCAAGAGTTTCTTCTACTGTTTTTCTTGGGTCTCCACAACCTGTAACCCTCATTGCTTGATATACATATACTCTTCCAGATAGTGGATCTCTAATTGCTCCTCCTAGGCAAGTTGCTGCTCCACCAAATGGTTCTATTTCGGTTGGATGGTTATGTGTTTCGTTTTTAAACATGATTAAATATTCTTCTGGTTTTCCATCTACTAAAATTTCTGCTTTGAAACTGCAAGCATTTATTTCTTCTGATTCATCTAAATTATTTAAATATCCTGCTTTTTTTAATTCTTTAACAGCAATTGTTGCCACATCCATTAAACAAATGTCTTTTGCTTTTTTATTTTCATATACTTCATTTCTTGTTTTTAGATAATCTTCATATACTTTTTTCAATAAATCCCATTCGATATCTAATACTTCTAACTTAGTTAAAAATGTTGTATGTCTGCAATGGTCTGACCAGTATGTATCTATCATTTTCATTTCTGTCATTGTAGGATTTCTTTTTTCTACTTCTTTAAAATAATTTTGGCAAAACTGCAAATCTGCAAAGTCCATAGCAAATCCATATTTTTGATAGAATTTTTCAGAGTCTTGTTTTGTCATATCGATAAATCCATCTACAACAGCTACATCTTCTGGAGTTTCTATTTCTTGTTCTAAATTTGCTATTTTTTCTAATGAACATTCTCTTGAGTCTACTTGGTTTATCATATAGTTCTTAATTTTTTTAATTTCTTCTTGGCTTATATTTCCTTGTAAAATATAGATTTTTGCAGATTTTGCTGTTGGTCTATTCCCTTGCGCTAAAATTTGTAAACATTCCTCTAATGCATTAGCTCTTTGGTCAAATTGACCTGGTAAAAATTCTATACCAAAAACTGTGTCTTGGCTTTGAAAAGGATATTCTTCTACATAATATTCATCTACTTGTGGTTCTGAAAAAACTGTATTTTTTGCTTGTTCAAAGATTTCTTCTGTGATGTTTTCTACATCATATCTATTTAAAATGATTATATTGTTTAAATTTTTTATTTGTAAGTTTTCACGAATATCTGATAATAATTCTTTTGCTTCTACATCAAATCCATCTTTCTTTTTCACATAAATTCTTTTAACTTTCATAAAATCCTCCACTATTAATATTTTATATTATTTTTATTTCTTTTTGACCTTCTACAACTTCTCCTATTATGTATGCTTTTTCTCCTTGTTCTTCCAAAATTCCAATTGTTTTTTGTGCTTCTTCTTTTTTTACAATAACTGCCATTCCAATTCCCATATTGAATGTATTGTACATATCTCTTTCAGGAATGTTTCCTACTTTTTGAATTAATTTGAAAATTGGTAAAATAGGATATGAATCTTTTTTAATTTCTAAAGAAACTCCCTCTTTCAACATTCTTGGCATATTTTCGTAAAATCCTCCACCTGTAATATGTGAAATTCCTTTCACTTGAACTTTATCTAATAATTTTAAAATAGATTTTACATAGATTTTAGTAGGTGTTAGTAAACACTCTCCTAAAGTCATTCCTAGTTCTTCTTGATATTTATTACATGTTTCTTCTTTAATATCAAAAATTTTTCTAACTAAAGAAAAGCCGTTCGAATGAACACCAGAAGATGCAATGCCGATAACTTTATCTCCTAAGTTTATGGTTTGGCTATCTATAATTTTAGACTTATCAACCACTCCAACAGAAAAGCCAGCTAAATCATATTCTCCTTCTTTATAAAATCCTGGCATTTCTGCTGTTTCTCCACCAATTAAACTACATCCTGCCATCTTACAACCATCAGCTACTCCTTTTACAATAGTTGCAACTACTTCTGGTACATTTTTTCCCAATGCCATATAATCTAAGAAGAATAATGGCTTTGCTCCACAACATATAATGTCATTTACACACATAGCCACACAATCTTGTCCAATGGTATCATGTTTATTAATCAAAAAAGCCAACTTTAATTTAGTACCTACTCCATCTGTACCAGAAACTAAAATTGGTTCTTCCATCTCTTTAGTATGTAAAGCAAAAAGGCCTCCAAATCCCCCTAAATCTGAAATCACACATTCATTATAAGTGCTCTTTACGCTCTCTTTCATTAGTTCTACTGATTTGTAGCCTGCTGTTACATCTACACCAGCCTTTTTGTAACTTTCGCTGAAACTTTTTTCCATCCTTTTTTCTTTCCTTTCTCCATATTTTAGGTAATAAATCTGCTATCATGCGATTTTTTCTCTTTTACCCCCGATAGTTCTATTATATAATATTTTTCTACTTTATTCAATGCTTTTTCGACAGATAATTACACAAAATAAAAATTTTTTTTACAATTCACAGCCAGATTTATGTTTGTATAGTCAAAATAGTAATATATTATTTATTTGTAACAATTCGGGGGGACCAACAAATTACAGACTTTTAATAAAGTGGGTTAAATAATTGTATTTTTTCATAACTTTGTGTGTCGCAACTTCCATAATAAAAAAATACTA